>WQUG01000112.1 GCA_009785855.1 Actinomycetes bacterium | reverse complement strand
CGCAGAGATGCGGTGCGATCGCTTCGGTCGCGGCGACCATGTAGCTCACGTCGGGGTCTCGCATCTTGTCAAGCGGCGTTGGCACGCAGATCGCGATGGCATCGCACTCGCAGGCCCGGCTGAAGTCAGTCGTGGCCTGGATCAGGCCGGAAGCGACCTGCTCAGCGAAAAGCTCGCTGTCGACGTCGGCGATGTAGCTCTGCCCGGCGGCTGCCTGGGCGACCCGCTCTTGCGCGACGTCGAAACCGATCACGGTATGACCGGCCTGGGCCATCGTGCTCGCCAGGGGCAGCCCGACATAGCCAAGACCCACGACGCCGTAGATCGCCGTGCCATCCTTCAGTTTCTGCTCTAATGTGTTTCCTGCCACCATAACTCCTGTCAGTCGTGGGCGCGCTCGCCGGACAAGAGGTCCGCGAGCAGCTCTTTCAGGTCATCGGCATAGCGCTCGTCGCGCAGGGCGAGCGTGATGTTCGCCTCAAGCCATGATAATACATTGCCGGTGTCGAAACTCGCCTGTGGCGCGATCTCGACCGCATAGAGCGGCTCATCGGCGAGCAGGGCGACCAGCGCGTCAGTCAGCTGGATCTCGCCGCCTTCGCCCGGCGTCGTGTTCTCAAGGAGCTCCATCAGGTGCGGGGTCAGGAGATAGCGGCCCATGATGGCCAGGTCGCTGGGAGCATCATCCGGCGCGGGCTTCTCGACCAGGGCGTTGACCTGATAGCACCCCTCCCCCAGCTCCTTGCAGGGCTCGACTCCCACGATGCCGTAGCGGTCGATGAGCTCGTCTGGCACGCGCTCGACCGCGATGACCGAGGCGCCCGTCTGCGCGTAGACCGCCGCGAGCTTCGGCAGGATGTCGCGCCGCGGGACCACGATGTCGCCCAGGAGCACATAGAAGGGCTCGGAGTTCGTGAAGGCCGCCCCGCAACGCACGGCGTGTCCCAGGCCGAGCGGGGACTTCTGACGCACGTAGTAGAGTTGCGGGAGTTCAGCGACCTGTTGCACGGCGGCCAGCCACTCGCTGCCCTTCTGGCTCAGGATCTGTTCAAGTTCTGCCGAACGATCGAAGTGGTCCTCGATCGCGCGCTTGCCACGCCCCGTCACGAGCAAGATCTCCTCGGCGCCACCTGCGGCAGCTTCTTCGATCACGTACTGCATGATGGGCTTGTCGAGCACCGGCAGCATCTCTTTAGGCTGCGCCTTCGTGACCGGCAGGAAGCGGGTCCCCAGACCCGCGGACGGGATGATCGCTTTCATGGACGTCCTCTTCTCCGGACCGCGCACGGCGGTCCTCACCGCTCTATCAACCGCCGCCCGGGGCCCTGAAGGACTCGACAGCAAGTTCCCCCATCACCTCTTCTGCCGCCAGCACGGTATTCTCGATGTCTTCGTGGGTCAGGGCGCATGACGTGAAGCAGCACTCGAACTGGCTGGGCGCCAGCCAGATACCCCGCTCGAGCATCTTGCGGAAGTAGTTCGCGTAGCGCTCGGTGTCAGAGAGCGCCGCGGACTTCCAGTCGGTGACCGGACCTGAGGTGAAGAAGAGGGTGCCCATCGCGCCGACCTGTGTGCCGGACGCGGGGATCCCCGCCTCGTCTGCCGCGCGCTTCAGCCCGGCTGCGAGCAGTTTGCCCTTCTCTTCCAGATCTGCATAGACGCCGTCGCGTCCGAGCACCTTCATCGTCGCGATGCCGGCCGCCATGGCCACGGGGTTGCCGGAAAGCGTGCCGGCCTGATAGACCGGGCCGGTCGGCGCAAGGCGATCCATGATCTCGCGTCTGCCGCCAAAGGCCCCCACGGGAAATCCTCCGCCGATGATCTTGCCGAGCGTCGTGAGATCCGGGGTCACGCCGTAGCGCTCCTGAGCGCCGCCGTAGGCGATGCGGAAACCCGTGATGACCTCGTCGAAGATCAGCAACGCGCCATGGCTGTCGCAGAGTGCGCGCAGCCCGGCAAGGAAGCCCTCAGCCGGCGGGACGCAGCCCATGTTGCCGGCGACCGGCTCAACGATGAGCGCAGCGATCTGGTCAGGGTTGCCAGCGAAGACCGCTTCGACCGCGCCGAGGTCGTTGTAGGGTACCACGATCGTGTCGCCTGCCGTGCCTTCGGTCACCCCCGGTGTCGAGGGAATACCCAGCGTCAAGAGTCCGGAGCCCGCTGCCACGAGCATCGCGTCGCTGTGGCCATGATAGTTACCGTCGAATTTGATGATCTTGTCGCGACCTGTGAAACCCCGCGCCAGGCGGATCGCGGACATGACCGCCTCGGTCCCGGAGCTGACGAAACGGACCATCTCGATCGAAGGGAAGGCCGCGCAAACCAGCTCGGCCGCCTCGGTCTCGAGCTCGGTGGGGGCCCCGTAGGTCGTGCCGCGTTCAAGCTGGGTCCGCACCGCCTCAAGGACCTCAGGATGGCCGTGCCCCAGGATCATCGGACCCCAGGACTGGACGAAGTCAAGATAGGTGTTGCCGTCGACATCGTGGACATGGGCGCCCTCGGCATGGTCCACGAAACGCGGCTCGATACCGACGCTCTTGTAGGCGCGCACGGGCGAGTCGACCCCGCCGGGTATGAAGCGCTGCGCGCGGGCGAACAGGTCGTGTGATGTGGGCATGCGGCTCCTCCTTGGATCAGTTCATGCGTAAGCTATTGTATCGCAGAAGAAGGAGTCTACTCTATTTGCGGTAGGTCGTCGGCTGCTGGCTGTAGGGGAACATGAACCAGTTAGGTCCCGGATACTCCTTGGCAAGATCGGGGTCGCAGACGTAGACCTGACCGTTCTGGACGATCTCGACCCAGCCGTGGGGCGCCCAGCCACCGCCGAAGCGCGGGACGGAACCAGAGATGACGCG
>WQUG01000111.1 GCA_009785855.1 Actinomycetes bacterium | reverse complement strand
CTGTCCCCCCGGTTCCGGTGCCTGTCCCCCCGGTCCCCCGGCGCTAGCGGGGGTCCTGCGCCAGGTGCACCAGCAGGACGCAGAGCTCGGCGAAGTCGATCCCGACCGCGCGCGCCGCATCCGGGAAGAGCGAGGTCCTGGTCATCCCCGGCAAGGTGTTCGTCTCTATGAGCCAGGGCTGGCCCGCTTCATCGACGATCAGGTCGCTGCGCGAATAGCCCCAGCACCCCAGGGCCCTGTGCGCCTGTTCAGCCAGCTGCGCGCAGGCCTTGTTGGCCTCCTCGCCGACCCGCGCCGGAATGATGTGCTCGCTGCCTCCGGGGCTGTACTTGCTGTCGTAGTCATAGAAGTTCCCGCGCGCGACCACCTCGATCGTCGGAAGCGCATGCGGGTCGGCGTTACCCAGCACGCTCGCCATGACCTCGGTCCCGGCGATGAAGCGCTCGACAAGCACCCGCCCGCCATAGCTCGCCGCCCGGGTCAGCGCGGCGGACAGGTCGTCGCCGTCACCGGCGTGCACGATGGTCACTCCCACCGAGGAACCCTCGTGGTTGGGTTTGACCACGACATCGTTGCCCAGCTCGCTGATGATGCGCGCGCGATAGGGCCCGTGGCCCTCGTCGGCGATGATGTCTGCGGCGGGAAACACCAGGTACGGAGAAGTCGGGAGCTGGGCGTCGAGGTAGATCTGTTTGGACGCACTCTTATCCATCGCAAGCGCTGAGGCCAGGACGCCGGATCCGGTGTAGGGGTAGCCCAGGACCTCGAGCAGACCCTGCATCGTGCCATCCTCGCCGCCGCGCCCATGCAGGGCGTTGAACACGACGTCGGGCGCGAAGTCCATCAGAGCTGCGATAAAGGAGCTGTCCTGGGTGTCGAAGAGGCGGATCTCGAAGCCGGAGTCGCGCAGGGCGCCCGCGACCATGCCGCCGGTCGCAAGCGAGACCTCGCGTTCCGCGGAGCTTCCGCCCAGCAGGACCGCG
The DNA here is from genome assembly GCA_009785855.1 of Actinomycetes bacterium. GTDB lineage: Bacteria > Actinomycetota > Coriobacteriia > WRKU01 > WQUG01 > WQUG01. The sequence goes on along the minus strand of WQUG01000111.1, from coordinate 7,222 downwards.
ACTTTCTCCTGGGCGTCGCTCAATTGACGATCTCGCACTTCACTTGTCCGACGCCGGCGCTCTTCAGGCCGATCACCTCCGCGGCGCCTTCTGTCAGGTCGATCACCCGCCCGGGACCGTAGGGCCCGCGATCGTTGATGCGCACCACCACGCTGCGGCCCTGGTAGGTCACCCGCACCAGCGTGCCAAAGGGCAGCGTCTTGTGGGCGGCGGTCATGGCGCGCGGGTTGAAGGGCTCGCCGCTTGCCGTACCGACGCCGACCCCGTACCAGGTCGCAAGCCCGTAGAAGACCTGCCCAGTGCCGGTGTAGTCCCCGCCGCCGGAAGACGGGTCGGGGATCGTGGGTTTCGAGGAAGCCGAGGGCAAAGCGTTGGCCGCGTCCTGGGCCGCCTGCAGCGCCGCCGCCTGCTGCGCGGTCAGACTGTCGACCCAGGCCTGCTGCGAGGCCAGATCGCGGGTCGCCTTCTCGCTCTGGCCCTTAAGCGCGGCGGTCTGGGTCTCCTGGGTCTTGACCTGCGCGTCCAGGTTCGCCTGAGCCGCGGTGCGCTGCCGCAGGTCCAGCCGCAGAGAGTTCAGTACCTTCGCGTTGCTGTCCGAGACCTGGCTGAGCAGCAGGGCCTTGCTCATGACCTCCTCGAAGCTTCGCGAAGTCAGCAGAGCCTCAAGGAAGCTCGCGTTGCCCGTGCGATACAGGAAGTTCGCCTGCAGGTTCAGCGCCTTGCGATCCTTGGTGATGCGCGCGTCGAGTGCGTCCAGCTCCTTACGGCTTTTCTCAGCAGCCGCGCGCGCGGAGGCGAGCTTATCCAGGGAGCTTCGATAGTTCTGCTGCGCCGTTGCCATCTGAGCTTCCATGCTCTGCAACTTCGCGCGTGCGTCGTCGACCGACGCGCCGGAGGGCGCCGCGCCAGAGGCAGCGCTGCCTCCCAGAACAAGGCCGCAGGACAGAAAGATTGTGGCCAGTGCTGTTATGATCCGTTTCACGTAGATGAAATCGACCTCGATCTCAGGTTCCGTTTGACAGGGTCTTCTATTTTACCATGCTGGACCGGGACAGGTCGCCCGGAACCGGGGGGACAGGCACCGGGGGCGACAGGGGGTCAGGGACCGTGTCGCATTTGGATCGCAAATGCGCCACGGTCCCTGACCCCCTGTCGCCCCTGGTCCCGCCTCAGTGGCCCAGATACGAGCGCTGGACCTCGTCGGCAGCAGCCAGCTCGTCGCCGGTGCCGGTGAGCGTGATCGTGCCCGTTTCGAGCACATAGCCACGGTTCGCGATCTTGAGCGCCATGCGCGCGTTCTGCTCGACCAGGAAGATCGTCGTACCTGCCGCGTTGATCTCGCGGATGATCGCGAAGATCTCCTTGACCACGATGGGCGCGAGTCCCAGCGACGGCTCGTCGAGCAGCATCATGCGGGGTTTGGCCATAAGCGCGCGCCCGATCGCAAGCATCTGCTGCTCGCCGCCGGACAAGGTCCCTGCCGGCTGCTTCCTGCGTTCGGCGAGTATCGGGAAGCGGCCGAATACCTCCTCCATGTCGGCGCGGACCTCTGCCTTGTTCTTGCGCAGGAAGGCGCCCATCTCGAGGTTCTCGGTCACGGTCAGCTCGGCGAAGACACGACGCCCTTCCGGCGCCTGCGAGATGCCGGCGGCGACGCGCTTGGCGGCGTTCTGGTGTGTGATGTCGGCGCCGTCGAAGACGATCTTGCCGGACTTGGGCTTGATGAGGCCCGAGATCGTGCGCAGGGTCGTGGACTTACCGGCGCCGTTGGCCCCGATGAGCGTGACGATCTCGCCCTCGTCGATCTGCAGACTGATGCCCTTGAGCGCGCGGATGACGCCGTAGTTGACGACCAGGTCCTGTAACTCAAATATCATCGTCGTCTCCCAGATAGGCCTCGATGACGCGCTCGTTGCTCTGGACCTCGGCCGGCGTGCCCTCGGCGATCAGCGCCCCGTGGTCGAGCACATAGATGCGCTCGCAGATCTTCATGACAAGCGACATGTCATGCTCGATGAGCAGGACCGTCAGATCGAAGTCGCGTCGGATGCGCGCGATGGTGTCGGCCAGCGCGGAGGTCTCGATGGGGTTCATGCCCGCCGCCGGCTCGTCGAGCAGCAGCAGCTTGGGGCGCGTGGCCATGGCGCGCGCGATCTCAAGGCGACGCTGCTCGCCGTAGGGCAGGTTGCGCGCCAGCTCGTCCTTCTTGGCGCCCAGGTCGAAGACGTCGAGCAGGCGCTGGGCCTCCTCCACCAGACGACGCTCCTCGCGGTGATAGCGCCCCAGGTGGGTCAGCGACGCCAGCAAGGTCGAGCGCACCTCGCCGTTCAGGGCGATACGCACGTTGTCGAGCACCGTCATCTCCTTGAAGAGCCGGATGTTCTGGAACGTGCGCGCGATGCCGAGTCTGGTGACCGCATAGGGCTTGCGCCCGACCAGGCTGATCGTGCGGTCCTTTTCTGCGTCGTGCAGTTCGATCGAGCCCTCGGTGAGCTTGTAGACCCCGGTGATGAGGTTGAAGATGGTCGTCTTGCCGGCGCCGTTGGGCCCGATGAGCCCGACCAGCTCGCCGGGATCGACGTGCATGTTGACCCGGAAGACCGCCGTCAACCCGCCAAAGACGATCGTCGCGTTCTCAAGAGTGAGCAAGGTCTCTGCCATCACTGGACCCGCTCTTTCCTGCGCCCGATGCGTTTGAAGAGATCGCCGATCTCCATCGTCCCCATCAGACCCTTCGGGCGGAAGAGCATGATGGCGACCAGCAGCAGGGCGTAGATGATCTGGTTGACGCGCGAGAACTCGATCGAGAACAGCCCGAAGACGTTCAGCGCGTTGGCCGAGATCAGATACTGCGTGATCGCGGAGATCACGACCGCCGAGATCACCGAGCCGGAGATCGACCCCAGCCCCCCGAAGACGACGATCACGAGGATGTTGACCGACATCATGAAGCTGAAGGTGACCGGCTTGGTGACGTAGAAGTACGACGAGTAGAGCGCGCCGCCGACGCCGCCGAAGAAGGCCCCGATCGCAAAGGCCATGACCTTGTACTTGGTCGAGTTGATGCCCATGGACTCGGCCGCGATCTCATCCTCGCGGATCGCGATGCACGCCCTCCCCCGGGCGGATCTGATGAAGTTGCTGATCACCACGACCGTGATCACCATGACCAGGAAGAGCATCGGCCAGGTGACCATGTGCCCATTGCTGAACAGCCCCGAGGCCCCGCCGGTGATGGTGAGGTTCATGGCGATGACCCGGATGATCTCGGCCATGCCCAGCGTGGCGATCGCCAGATAGTCGCCCTTGAGGCGCAGGGTCGGGACCCCGATCAGGATGCCGACGATCATCGCGAGGATCCCGCCGGCGGCCAGTCCGACAAGAACGCTCGGGAAGGTCTGGTAGCGACCGACGATGATCGCTGCCGTGTAGGCTCCGATGGCCATGAAACCCGCGTGTCCCAGCGAGAACTGCCCGGTAAAGCCCGTGATCAGGTTGAGGCTGACCGCGAGCACGACGTAGATGCAGATCCAGGCCAGGGCATCGTCGATCGGGCCATAGATCCAGCCCAGCCAGCGCAAGATCTGCACGATGCCAAAGGCCGCAAGCAGCAGCACCAGGATGATCCCGTTCTTGACGGTGAGGACGCCCACGCCGCGACTGAATATGCTCTTGCGCTCGCTGGCCATGGCTACACCTTGCTCCCGCCGCCCTTGCCCATGAGGCCCGAGGGCTTCAGGATCAGGACGAGGATCAGGATCGCGAAGACGGCCGCGTCACGATACAGCGACGCGCCATAGCCGGCGACCAGGGTCTCGATCACGCCGATCGAAAGTCCGCCGACCATCGCGCCCGGGATGTTGCCGATGCCGCCGAAGACCGCGGCCACAAAGGCCTTGAGCCCCGGCATCATGCCCATGAGCGGATCGATCGAGTTGTAGTAGATGCCGACCATCACGCCTGCGGCTCCCGCCAGAGCAGAGCCCAGCAGGAAGGTGAACGAGATCGTCCGGTCGACGTTGATGCCCATGAGCTGGGCGGCCTCCTTATCGAAGGACACGGCGCGCATGGCCTTGCCCTGCTTGGTCTTGCGCACGATGAACTGCAGCAGCATCATGAGCACAAGCGAGAGCAGGATGATGATGATCTGCTGCACAGAGATACGCACGCCGCCGATGTTGTAGATCGTCGCGGGCAGCACCCCTTGTCTGAACGACCTCGTCTGCGCCCCGACGAAATACATCAGCGTGTATTCAAGCAGAAGCGAGACGCCGATGGCCGTGATGAGCACGGCGATACGCGACGAGTTGCGCAGGGGTTTGTAGGCCACGCGCTCGATGATCACACCCAGACACATGCAGGTGACCATCGAGATCAGCAGCGCCGGGATGAATCCCAGCCTCGTGAAGGTCGTCACCGCGAAGCTCACGAAGGCGCCGATCATCAGGACGTCGCCGTGGGCGAAGTTGATGAGCTTGATGATGCCGTAGACCATCGTGTAGCCTAAGGCGATCAACGCATAGATGCTCCCCAGGGAGACTCCGTTGACTATCTGTTGCAGGAACCGCTCCATGCGAGGGGACGCTCAACGAAGGGAGGGCGTGCAAGGATGGACGCCCTCCCCGGACGTTGAACGTTACTTGATCCGCTCTGCGGAGACCTGCTGGCCGTTGGTCATCTTGATGACGACCGCGGACTTGATCACGTTGTGATCAGGACCGACGCTGAAGGTACCGGTCGCGCCGGTGAAGCTTGTCGTCGAGGCCAGAGCGTCAGCGATCTTGACCGGATCGGTCGAGTTCGCGCGCTTGATGGCGTCAGCGATGTACTTGCCCAGGTCATAGCCCATAGCGATGAAGGCGTTGGGCTCCTTGCCGTTGTTGGCGGCCTTGTAGGCGTTGATGAAGTCCTGGACCTCGTTGCTCTTGTCGAGCGAGGAATAGTGGTTCGAGAAATACACGTCGTTGACGTTGGACGCACCGGCGATGCTCGCGAGCTCCGGAGAGTCGAAGCCGTCAGCGCCCAGTATCGGCTGCTTCATCCCAAGACCACGGGCCTGCTTGATGATCAAGCCGGCCTCCTGGTAGTAACCCGGGACGAACATGACGTCGAACTGCTTGGATTTGATGGTCGTGAGCACAGCATTGAAGTCCTTGTCGCCAGCGACATAGGCTTCCTCGGCCACGATCGTTCCGCCGTTTTCCGTGAACTGCTTCTTGAAGTTGGCAGCCAGACCCTTGGCGTAGTCGCTTGAGCTGTCGGCATAGATGACGGCCTTCTTGCCCTTGAGGTTGTTGCTGGCATAGTTGGCCATGATCTTGCCCTGGAACGAGTCCGTGAAGCAGGTGCGGAAGACGAACTGGCGGGTCTTGCCCGTGGCCTTGTCGACCGTGATGTCATCATCTGCGGTCGCAGACGACGATATCGCCGGGATCTTGTTGCTCTGCGCCACCGGAAGCGTCGCGCGGAAGTTGCCGGAGGTCGCGGGACCGGCCATCACTGCGACGCCCTGAGCGGCGAGCGCCTCTGCCGCCGAGGTGGCCTGTGCCGGATCCGACTTGTTGTCCTTCGAGACGATCTCGAGCTTCTTGCCCAGGACGCCGCCGTTATCGTTGATCTCCTTGACGGCCATCTTGAGCCCGTTGAGCGAGTCGTTACCATAGGTCGCGACCGCGCCGCTCAGCTCATAGTTGGCGCCGATCTTGATGGTACCGCCGGTCGAGCCGCCTGAGCCCGCGTTGTTCTTCTTGGCAGAACAACCGGTCAGCGCGAGCGACAGGACCAGCACCAGGGCCAGCGCCACCACTCCGAGTTTCTTACACATATCTTCTCTGCTCCTTTCACATGAATGGATAGTATAACAAGGGTACTACAACTTACTGTCGCATCGCTATGTTCTGCGTCGTTTTCTGCGTCGTTTTCTGCTTGGGTACGGTAGCATAGAAAGCGTGGATGACCTGCTCTCATACGATCGGGCGAAACTCGAGATGCTCATGGGCGCGCTCGACGAGCCCAGCTGGCGCGTCGGGCAGCTCATGCAGTGGCTCTGGCACCCCGGCGCGTCCAGTTATGACGAGATGACCGACCTGCCGGCGACGCTGCGCGAGCAGCTCGCGACGGTCGCCCCGCTGCTGCGGGCTGCGGTCGCAGAGCGCCTGGTCTCGCGCGACGGCGCCCGCAAGTACCTGCTGCGCTTCAGCGACGGCACGGCGGTCGAGACCGTCGGCATCCCGGACGCCGGCACGGACAGCCGCCTGACGGTCTGCGTCTCGAGCCAGGCAGGCTGCGCGCTGGGCTGCGTGTTCTGCGCCACCGGCCAGCTGGGGCTGGTGCGCGACCTGGGCGCAGGCGAGATCGCCGAGCAGGTCCGCGTCGTCGCGCAGGACTTCGGGAGGGCGTCCACGGGCGTCGTCGTCATGGGGCAGGGCGAGCCCTTCAGCAACTACGATGCGACGTTGGGCGCGCTCCGCATCCTGAACGATCCGCAGGGTTTCAACATCGGCGCGCGCCACCTGACGGTCTCGACAAGCGGCATCATCGCGGGCATCGAACGCTTCGCAGCAGAGCCCGAGCAGTTCCGGCTCGCGCTGAGCCTGCACGCCGCGACCCAGAAGCTGCGCGACCGCCTCATGCCGGGGCTGGCGGGCCAGCCGCTGGACCGGCTGCAGGCGGCGCTTGTCGCCTACCGGGAACGCAGCGGGCGGCGCATCAGCCTCGAGTACCTCCTGTTGCGCAACATCAACGACCGCCCGGCCGACCTGCAGGCGCTGGCGGACTTCGCGCGGGTCACGCGCGCCCACATCAACCTGTTGCCATATAACCAGACAGTGGGGTCAGGGACCGGAGACAGGGGGTCAGGGACCGTGTCGCATTTGGATCGCAAATGCGACACGGTCCCTGACCCCCTGTCTCCGGTCCCTGACCCCCTGTCTCACTTTCACAGTTCCCCGGCCCTGCGCGAGGCGGCGGAGTTCCTGCGCCAGGCGGGGATCGAGACGACCGTGCGTCGGAGTCGCGGCGCCGACATCGCCGCCGCCTGCGGCCAGCTGGCCGGCCAGACCCGCGACTGACAACACCTCGGACTCCAGAGATAGAGAGCTGCCCGCGGGGGAAGGGAATGCGGGCAGCTCACGAAGATATGATCAGAGGTGCTAGCCCCTCGGATCACCTATGAGGAATACCGCCGCCGGCGCAGCAGGACTGTCGTTATCACGAGAAGCCC
>WQUG01000110.1 GCA_009785855.1 Actinomycetes bacterium | reverse complement strand
GTTCGTGTTCTCATGGTCCCTCGTTTCTCCGTACGTGTAGCGGGACGGATGAACTCTCCATCCACCTCTGCCAGTATAACCCGAAACTTCTGTGTGGTTCCGGTGGATTCTCCGAAAGATGATCCGTTACCTTCCCGTAACCTTTTGAGCGTACCTCCGGTCAGATCCTGTCCTCTCACTCCCACCGGAACACCAGGAAGGCGACCACGTAGGCGACCACCGCCCAGATGGCGAGCATCCCCAGTTGCGGGGCGAGCTTGATCAGCGAGTAGTTCTGCGTCGTGATGTAGCGCACGCCCTCGACGATGGGCGACATCGGCAGCAAGCCCCCGATCTTCTGCAGCCAGCCCGGCATCAGGAAGCGCGGGATGAACACGCCGGACAGGAACATGAGCGGAAAGGCGATGGCCATCGTGATCGGCGTGGCCTGCTGTTGTGAGCGCGCCCAGCCGGCCACGATCATGCCAAGGCCTGCCATCACGAACGATGAGAACAGCGCGAAGACCGCGAGCGTCAGCCAGCTGCCCTGCATCTGGAAACCGAAGAAGGTCGTAGCCACAACAGAGAACAGCGTGGCAGAGACGATCGTCAGCACCAGGTAAGCCAGGACTGAGCCCAGGATCAACTGCCAGGGCGCGAAGGGGGTGACCTCCAGGCGGCGCAGCGCGCCGGTCTTCTTCTCTGCCGGCAGCTGCTGGCTCAGTCCGAAGACCGTCATGCTCATAAGCGAGAAGGCGAAGAGGCCTGAGAACAGGTAGGAGAAGGCCGAGAGGTCACCGGTGTCGATCGGCTTTTGTTGCACGGTCAAAGGCGGCGTCCCGATCAGACGCGCGTTGACCGCGGCAAGCGCCCCGGAGATGACCGAGGCGACCGTCTGCCCGCCGGTCGGCGAAGCCTTCGAGTAGTAGACGACCGCTCGTCCGCGCAAGGGCGGGGCGCCCTGTTGGCTTTTCGCGCCCGGGATGTTGTTGGGCCGGCGCGCCGGCCTCTGAGCCAGGGCGCCCTTGCCGCTGCTCGTCGACGTCACCTGCCCGAAGCTCGCCGGCAGTACGACGATCGAGTCGAGCGAGCCCTGGTCCATCTTCTTCTTCGCGTCGGCCAGGTCCTTGACCGCGATGACCTTGAAGGTGTCGTTCTTGCGGATCTGCGCGTCGAACTGCTTCGCGAAGGCCGACTGCGACTGGTTGATCAGCGCGATGTTGAAGTTCGTCGAGCCTGAGTTGTTCCCGTAGATCGTCCCGAAGATCAACAGGAAGATCAGCGGGAAGAACACCGTGAAGAACACGCCGCTCCGGTCGCGGAAGGTCCGCCGGATCTGCGTGCGGGCATAGATGAGGATGCTGCGGAGCTTACGCATCGCGGAGCTCCTTTCCGGTCAGGTCGATATAGACGTCTTCAAGGTTGGCGGGCAGGACCTGTGCCTCACGCCTGAATCCACTGTCGATCAGCTTCTGTATCAGGTTCTTCGGGGAGTCGAGCGCGATGATCTCGCCTTCGTCCAGGATCGCCAGACGGTCGGCCAGCTCCTCGACCTCCTCCATGTAGTGCGAGGTCAGCACCACCGTGATGCCCTTGTCGCGGATGTTCTTGATATGCTCCCACATGTTCAGGCGCGCCTGAGGGTCCAGACCGGTCGTCACCTCATCAAGGAACAGGACCTGCGGCTCGTTTACCAGGGCCACCGCGATCGAGAAACGCTGGCGCTGCCCTCCGCTGAGCTGCTCGGGATAGGACTTGGCCTTCTCTGCCAGATCGACGTCAGCCAGCAGCTGGGCGACATCGACGCTACGGCCGTAGAACGAGGCGAACATGCGCAGTGACTCGGCCAGCGTGACCTTGTCCTGGAAGGCCGAGGACTGGAGCTGCACCCCGATGATCCGGCGGATCTCACGGGGATGTTCGGCGACGTCGATGCCGGCGATGGACGCGCTCCCCCCGTCGATCGGACGCAGGGTCTCGAGCATCTCGAGCGTGGTCGTCTTGCCCGCGCCGTTGGGTCCGGCGATCGCGAAGATCTCGCCACGCCTGACCGTGAAGCTGATCTTCTTGACGGCGGTGACCTGCCCGTAACGCTTCTCAAGGTCGCGTACGACGACGATGTCTTCTTCTGGCATCGATCCCTCTTCCTGATGTTGAGTTCTGGTGGTTCTTTCAAGAATAGCACCTACTGACAAGCAAGACTACAAAAAGAGAGGGCGCCCAGTGGACGCCCTCTCTTACTGATGCCGGAGGCCCGGAACGCTACTGGCCTGAGCCGCCGTTGTTCATGCCGGAGCCGCCCCCATTGTTGAAGTCAGGCGCTCCGCTTCCGCCGCCGCCGTTGAAGTTGCGCATCATGGTGCCGTTGCCGGGAAACGTACCGCGCACCGTGCCACCCATCATGCTGCGAGAGATGAAGCTTCCTGCCACCGAGCCGACGATCGAGATGACGAGCATCGCAAGGGCCAGCACGAGCCAGAACCAGACCTTCTGATAGAAATGTGTCATAGTCAACAACTCCTTCTCTCGAGAAAACATCACAACCAGCATATGCCTGTGAGGGACGCATCAGGAAAGTTGAACGCGATGCACAGAACTGCTCCACAGATGCCACACGTCCGGCAGGACCAGCGATGCTAGAATGAGAACGAACATCGAGCCCAAGGAGGAGCCGTGACAGAGAACAGCAACCCGATCCGTGAGAAGGTCGAGCGCTGCACCGCGGCGCTGCGCGAGAAGCTGGATGGCACGCCTGTCCCCGGGATCGCACTGGTCCTGGGCAGCGGTCTCGGGCTGCTCGCCGAGCAGATGGAGGTCAGCTGCACAGTCCCTTACGAAGAGCTCGGGGACTTCCCTGTCAGCACGGCGCCCGGACATGCGGGCCGCTTCCTGTTCGGGACGCTCGCCGGCACGCCGCTCGTGATGATGCAGGGCCGTGTCCACTACTATGAGGGCTATCCCATGAGCGACGTCGTCCTGCCGATCCGTGTACTCGCGCGGCTCGGTGTGCGCACACTCATCCTGACCAACGCGGCAGGCGGTCTGGATCCGGATTTCAAGCCAGGCGACCTGATGCTCATCACTGACCATATCACCAGCTTTGTACCCTCCCCGCTCATCGGGATGAACATCGACGAATATGGGCCGCGTTTCCCTGACCAGACCGAGGCATACGACCATGACCTGAACGAACTGCTGCTGGATAGCGCGCGCGCGGTAGGCGTTGAGCTACATCAGGGTATCTACCTGCAGCTTACCGGACCCCAGTTCGAAACGCCGGCTGAGATCCGCGACTATCGCAGTCTTGGGGCGGATGCTGTGGGGATGAGCACCGCTGTCGAGGTGATCGCTGCTGACCATATGGGACTTCGAGTCGCCGCCATCAGCTGCATCACGAACCTCGGCGCTGGTATGCCGGGCCAGGCTCATCTCAGCTCAGAAGAGGTCGATGTATCTGCCGCGCTTGCAGCCGGGCATTTCAGCACCCTGCTCGCCTGCGCCATCGGCCGGATCGCGGCAGAACAGGAGAAGTGAGTACCATGCGCGCAGTCATCTATGACGGCAGGGCCGCCCGCTACACACAGGATGCGCCGAAGCCCGCCTGCGACGTCAACGGGGGCCAGAGCCTCATCCGCATCGAGCTTGCCACGATCTGCAATACCGACCGCGAGATCCTTCGCGGTTATCGTCCGGACTTCTGCGGCGTGATGGGCCACGAGTTCGTCGGCATCGTCGAGGAGAGCAGCGACGCTGCCCTGGTCGGCGCGCGCGTGGTCGGCGAGCTCAACATCAACTGCGGGCACTGTCTCTACTGCCGCACCGGGCGTCCGCATCACTGCGAGACGCGCCAGGTCATCGGCATCGACGGCCACGACGGGACCTTCGCCGACTATCTGGTCCATGAGACCCGCCTGCTGCACGTCGTGCCCGACGACCTCGCGCCAGAGGTCGCGGTCTTCACCGAGCCTTTGGCAGCCGCCCTGCGCATCGTCGAGCAGGTCCACTTCGACCCGGCGGCTCCGGTGGCGCTGATCGGAGACGGACGCCTCGCGCTGATGGTCGGACAGTGCGTCGCTTTGACCGGCGCGCCGCTGACCGTCATCGGACGGGTGCCGGAGAAACTCGCCCTGTTCAAGGACTTCTCCGTCGCCCAGCTTCTTGAACCGGCCGGGACCTACGAGGTGGTCATCGACGCGACCGGCACGCCGGAGTCGCTGCCCACGGCGCTTGCGCTGACGCGAAGCGAGGGCACGCTCGTCATCAAGAGCACCTATGCGGGGAGCGCGTCCATCAACATGAGCGAGGTGGTGGTGCGCGAGATCACCATCCGGGGATCGCGCTGCGGCCCCTTCGCGCCGGCCCTGCGGCTTCTGGAGCGCGGCCTGGTCGTGCTCCCGCCCGTCGAGGTCCACGCCCCGGATGACTTCCAAGCCGCCTTCGACTCCCGCGCCTTCAAAGCCGCCCTGAAGTTCCACTGACGGCGTTGCCGCAGAGCTCGCGTGCATAAGCACGCCACGCTCTTCGGCGCCTTGTCAGTGAACTTCAGGCGCGTTAGCGCTTGGAAGAATCGTAGATCTCGCCCAGTGACCGCGGGGCGCGGTTATGCTTGCTGAAGAACGCGAGCAGGATCAGGGTCAACGCATAGGGGACGATCATCGCCAGGTCGCCGACGCTCGAATCCATCCGCAGCCACAGGACCAGTTGGTTGGCGCCGCTCTGCGCGAAACCGAAGAGCAGACAGGCGGCCAGGGTCGGCATGATCTTCCAGTTGCCGAAGATCAGCGCCGCGATCGCCAGAAAGCCGTAGCCCGCATAGACCGCTGAAGAGAAACTGCCGAAGATCGAGTAGGCGAAACACATGCCTCCTATCCCGGCCAGCCCACCGCTGATGAGTACCGCGACGAAGCGCACGCGCGTGACCTCGATGCCCGCCGCGTCAAGCGCCTGCGGGTTGTCGCCGGCGGCGCGCAGATGGATGCCGAAGCGCGTGCGATAGAGGATGAACCAGAAGATCGCGACCAGCACAACGATCAACACCTCGAAGGCATAGAAGCGCGCGAACGCCGCTCCGATGATCGGGATCTTCGCGAGCAACGAGACCGTGTAGCGCGGCGCCACCGTCAGGTCGAACTTGCTGGAAGGTCCTCCGAAGACCGTCATGTTGATCTGGCTCGTCAGAAAGCCCGTTGCCGCCAGCGACAGGATGTTGATGACCACACCGCTGATGACCTGGTTGGCGCGCAGCTTCACGCAGAGCAGGGCGTGGATGACCGCGAAGGCCGCCCCGCCCAGGGCCGCCACCACAAACGACAGATACATCGGCGTCAGCGAGTTCGCAGGAAACCAGTGCCAGGTCACCGCGGCATAGGCGAAGAGCGCCCCACAGAAGGCGCCGAAGCCGAGCAGACCTTCAAGAGCGAGGTTGATGATGCCGCTGCGCTCTGAGAAGATGCCGCCGATGGCGATGATCAGCAGCGGCAGCGCCAGGGCCAGGCCGTTGATGACGATCGTGTTCAGCCCGCTCATGCGTCCTCAGCTCCCGGGGCGACGGTACCGGCCGCGCGCATCTCGGCGCGCTGTTTGGCCACCGCGATACGCCAGCGGAAGAAGGCGCTGCAGGCCGAGAAGAGCAGTATCATGCCCGTGACCAGCTGGGCGATCTCTGCACGCACTCCCATCATCGAGGACATGTACGTGCTGCCGGTATTGAGCGTCGTGATGAGGAAGCTCGACGCGATGGCGCCGATCGGGTGCGCCGCGCCGAGCAGCGCCGTCGCGATGCTGTCGAAGCCGAGGCTCGTAAGCTTGCCGGGTTGGATACAGTTGAGGTAGCCCAGGTAGTAACTGACCCCGGCCAGACCGGCGAAGCCTCCCGAGATCATCATCGTGAGCATGATCGTGCGCGGTACCCGGATGCCCGCGTACTCCGCGGCCCGCCGGTTGGCGCCGACGGCCTTGATCTCGTAGCCGAGGCGTGTCTTCTTCAGGAAGAACTGCAGGGCGATGGCAAGCGCGATGGCCAGGAGGAAGACGAGCGGGACCGAGACGTTGACGCCGCCGAGCTTCACGCTGCTCAGCACCAGCATCGAGGCGGGACTCACGACCTTGGACTGCCTCGATATCTGGTCGAGGAAGCGCGTGTTGATGAAGTAACTCACGCTGTATTGGAGGATGTAGTTCAACATGATCGAGGCGACCACCTCGTTGATGTTGAAGCGGTATTTCAGAAACCCGATGAGTCCGCCGACCGCTGCTCCGGCGACGACGCCGATGAGGAGCACCAGGGGCTTGGCGACCCAGGCAGTAAGTCCGCTGTAGCCGACGATGACGCTCGCGAGGAAGCCCGCGATGAGCATCTGACCGGATATCCCGATGTTGAAGAGTCCGCCGCGAAAGGCGATCGTGACCCCGAGGGCTGCCAGAAGCATCGGGGTGAAGAAGGTCAGCGTGTTGCTCAGATCCGAGAACATCCCATAGCCGCCGGCGTAGGCCGGTTTGAGGATCCAGCCGGCGCCCTGCAGGAAGGTGATGAAGACGTTGAGGGGGTTGACCCCCATGGCGCCGACTATGGCCGTGATCGCGATAAGCGAAGCTGCGATCGCCAGAAGCGGGATCGTGGCGAACTGCCAGCGCTCGTTGCCAAAGAAGCGCAAGAACCAGTTGAGCTGGATCTGGACGGGAGCGTCCTCGTGCTTGTTCACGACTGTTTCACCCCCATCATGTACTCGCCCACCTCTTCGCGCGTGAGAGTGTCGGCGGCCGCGACCTTGATCATCTGGCCCGCGAACATGACGCCGATGGTGTCGGCCAGCGCCAGGATCTCGTCGAGCTCCAGGGACACGAGCAGGACCGCGCGGCCCCGGTCGCGCTCTTCGAGGATGCGGCGCCGGATGGCAAGGATCGCCCCGATGTCGAGTCCGCGGGTCGGCTGCACGAAGATCATGAGGCAGGCGTCCTGTTCGACCTCGCGCGCCACGATCGCCTTCTGCTGGTTGCCGCCGCTCATGGATCTCGTCAGCGTCGCAGCTCCGTTGCTGCAGCGGATGTCATAGCGCTCTATCAGGTCGTCGGCGTAGGACGCGAACTCTTCTGGGCGCAGGATCCCGCGATGCGAGAACGGAGGCTTGAAGTAAGACTTGCTCGCCAGGTTATCCGCCAGCGGGAAGTCCAGGATCAGGCCGACGTCCTGGCGGTCTTCGGGGATGTAGCTGATGCCGCCGATCGTGCGCTGGCGTACCGCCGCTGTCGTGATGTCACGCCCGGACAGCTGGATCGTCCCGGACTTGACGGGCGACAGACCGGCGATGGCGTCGGCCAGCTCCACCTGGCCCGAGCCCGCCACACCAGCGACCGCGAATATCTCGCCGGCGTGTATCTGGAAGCTGACATCGCGGGCGACATCGACTTTATGTTCGTTCTCGACCACCAGGCCGCGCACATCGAGCACCACCGGACCCGGGCGGGCCGGCGCCTTGTCGATCTCGAAGATGACCTCGCGGCCCACCATCCGGCGCGCCATATCCGCCGTCGAGCTGGTCGCCATCTCCATCGTGGCGATGAGCTTGCCGTGGTTCAGGATCGCACAGCGATCGGCGACCTGCTTGATCTCCTCAAGCTTGTGGGTGATGAGCAGGATCGTCTTGCCGCTGTCTCGCAAGGTAGCGATGATGTCGAGCAGATAGCCGATCTCCTGGGGGGTGAGCATGGCGGTCGGCTCGTCGAAGATCAGGATCTCTGCCTCGCGATAGAGCATCTTGAGGATCTCGACACGCTGCTGGGTCGAGACCGGCAGATCCTCGATCACGCTGGTCGGATCGACGCTGAGCCCATAGCGCTCTGAGAGCTCGGCGATCGCCGCGTTGACGGGGCGCATGTCGACATAACCGGCAAGCCCGATGAGGCGTCGCGTCGGTTCAGCGCCTAAGACGATGTTCTCGGCGACCGTGTAGTTGCTCACCAGCTTGAAGTGCTGATGCACCATGCTGATGCCAAGCTCGACCGCTTCGTTGGGCGAAGCGATGTCGACCTTTTGGCCCCGGATCCAGATCTCGCCTTAGTCGGGCTGATACATGCCGAAGAGCATGCTCATAAGCGTGGACTTGCCCGCGCCGTTCTCTCCGGCAAGCGCGAAGATCTCACCGGCGCGGACCTCTAGGCTGATATCGTCGTTAGCGACGATGCCTGGGAAGCGCTTCGTGACATGGCGCAGCTCGACTATCGGGGCGGTGTCTGGCATGGGAGCCTCAAGTAAGA
>WQUG01000109.1 GCA_009785855.1 Actinomycetes bacterium | reverse complement strand
CCCCCGTGGATCTTGGAGGCCTCGGCATCCGAGGCCCCAAAGACCAGGAAGTCTGCGGCTGGGTTGAGCTTCTGCAACTCAGTCATGAGCGGGATCGATCCGCCGCTCGCCTTGAGCTGCAACGGACGCCCAAAGGCAGCGGCGAAGGCTTCATGGGCGACCTCCAGAAAATGCTCGCTCGGCTCGAAGGAGAACGCGTTGGTCTCGTGGATCTCCTCGATCTCGAGCTGAGCGGCAAACGGCACGTGTGCCCGCAGGTGCTTCGCGAGCGCGTCCAGAGCCGCGCGCCCGGTGACGCCCGGCTGGACCCGCAGGCTCAGGAAGGCCCGGACCTGCGGGATGACGATATTGGGCGCACTCCGTGTGGAAGGCAAGAGGTCCATCCCGATGACCGAGAGGCTCGGACGCGACCACAGCCGCGAGGACAGGCTCCCCACTCCGGCGAAGTCGACCCCGTCGAGCAGGCCCGCCTGCTCGCGCAGGAGCTCGGCCGGATAGTCGAGGCCGGGATACTCCGCGCCCTCAAGGCCGTCGATCTCTGTCGCGCCGTTGACGCCATAGCAGCTCGCCATCATCAGCATGAAGGCCACCATCGCATCCGGCGTCGCCCCGCCGAAGAGCCCCGAGTGCAGCGCCTGTTCGATCGTGCTCACGGTCACCGCGATGGCCACCGTGCCGCGCATCGAGGTCTCGATCGTCGGCTCGCCGATACACATCCCACCGGCGTCGGCGATCAGGTAGTAGTCAGCGGCGAACAGCTCCGCGTGCTGGCCCACATACGCGTCGAGCGCGCTGAGGTACTCCTCTTCGCCCTCGATGCAGACCGTGATGTCGAGCGGGAGCTCTCCGAGCGCGCGCAGCGCGGCCAGATGGCCGACGATGCCGCTCTTGTCATCGGCCGCCCCGCGCCCATAGAGGCGTCCGTTGGCGCCTTCTGTCAGCGTGAAGGGATCGGTCTTCCAGAACTGCGCTTCTGCCGGCGCCGGCTGGACGTCATAGTGGGCATAGAGCAGCACCTTGGGCGCGCCGTCCGGCCCCGGGATGCGCCCGAGCACCAGTGGCAGCCGTCCGCCGATGTCGCGGACCTCGACGTCTGCCACGCCGGACTCGCGCATCATGCGCGCGACGACCTCGGCGCAGTCGAGCCCCGGCTGCAGATCGAAGCCCGCGAAGGCGATCGAGGGATAGCTCACCAGCTCGCGCAGCTCTTCAAGCGCGCGGGGGCTCTGCGCCCTGGCCGCGGCGATCAGCCCCTCGCGGCTCGTCATGCGCTCTTCTCCTCCTCGCGCTTCCCAAAGCCCTGGACCGCGTAGGTGCCGCTGCGGGGGTCGCGCTCGATGACGAGGTAGCCCTTCTCGGCGGCCTCCTCGAGCAGCTGGTTGAAGCTGCGGTAGCCATAGCTGCGCTCGGAGAACTGCGGTAGCTTGCGCCGGATCGTGTCCTTGATGCGCGAGCTGTGGATGTTCGTGATGTTGTCGCTGAGCAGCGCGTCGACCGTCTCGAGCAGGAGCTTGTAGACCGTGCGCTGCTTGCGCCCGATGTCGGCTCCGAGCTTGGGGATCTCCTTGCTCGCCCCGATGTCATCGTAGAAGATGAACTCGTCGCAGTTGGCGGCGAGCAGGTCGCTCGTGGCCTCGCGCATCCCGACGCCGATGACCGTCTTGCCGTACTCTTTGAGCTTGCTCACCAGCGGCAGGAAATCCGAGTCGCCGCTGATGATGACGAAGGTGTCGATGTTGTCGCGCGACGAGCAGTACTCCATCGCGTCAACGACGAGGCGGATGTCGGCCGAGTTCTTGCCGCTGACCCGGCGCTGCGGGATCTCGATGAGCTCGATGCCCAGCTCATGCAGGGGCGTCACGTAGTTCTGATAGTGCTGCCAGTCGCAGTAGGCGACCTTGGCGACGATCTTGCCTTTCTCGAGCAGACGGTCGAAGACCTTGCGCATGTCGATGGTCGCCGTGGTCTTGCGCCGACGTCCGTTGGGGAGGTTCTCCAGCCCGAGTACCAGGTTCTCGAAGTCGATGAAGACCGCCAGTGAATGTTCTGTGGGATCAGCCATGATGGCTCCTTATCTTGTCTCGTGGTCCTCGAAAAGGACCGATTCATCAGTGCCGCGCGCCTCTGCGATCAGGCGCAGACGCGTGCGTGCCAGTTGTGTTTCAAGCCCCACGGGATAGCTGTGGGGACGCAGGAAGCGCTTGTGGGTCTCGTCGAGCGCGTCCAGACCTGCCAGCGTCCGCGCGCGCAGCTGCTCGAGTTCCGGCGGCTCAAAGCCTGCAAGATCGATCGGACGGAGCATCTCGCGCGAGCGCGCATCCGCGGCGAAGGTCTTGGAGCGTGTCATGTCCGCAGGGTCGAACATCGTCACGCGAGCCCCCGTCGCAGGCGCCTGCTGGGTATCATACACCAGATCGCCGTCGAGTCCGCCGTCCGCGCGGAAGTAGCGGCGCAGGCCCTGCAGGCCGGGGATCGTCGTCTTGGCGCTCTGGTCCGAGAGCTTGAGCTTGGGCTGCCACGTTCCGTTCTTGTCTGCCAGCGCTGAAAGCTTGTAGACCCCGCCGAGCGCCGCCGCAGGCGAACCCGTGGCCAGCCGGGTCCCGACCGCCCAGACATCGATGGGAGCTGCCTGGTCCTTGAGCGAAGAGATGGTGTATTCGTCGAGCTCGTTGCTGCAGTAGATCTTCGTCTCTGCCAGCCCCGCCTCATCGAGCAGGGCGCGCGCCTGCTTCGACCTCCAGGCCAGGTCGCCGGAGTCGATGCGGATCCCCAGCAGACTGCGGCCACGGGCCTCCAGCTCGCGGGCGACCGTGATCGCGTTGCGTACCCCCTGCAGGGTGTCGTAGGTGTCGACGAGCAGCACGATGTTGTTCGGCGAGCTGGCCGCATAGGCGCGGAAGGCCTCGAGCTCGTCATCGAAGGCCATGACCCAGCTGTGCGCGTGCGTGCCGGCCACCGGGATGGCGAAGCGTCGTCCGGCCTCGACGTTGCTCGTCGCGCTGCAGCCGCCGATGTAAGCCGCCCGGGTCGCCGTCAGGCCGCCGTCGGGACCCTGAGCGCGACGCAGTCCGAACTCCAGGAGCGGCGCCCCCTGCGTTGCCAGCACGCAGCGCGCCGCCTTGGTCGCGACCAGCGTCGAGAAGTTGATGAGGTTGAGCAGCGGCGTCTCGAGCAGCTGGCACTGCTCGATGGGGCCGGTGATGCGCAAGAGGGGCTCCTGGGCGAAGCAGATCTCGCCTTCCGCCATCGCCTCGAGCTCGATGCTCAGACGCAGGTCCCGCAGGTGCGTCAGGAAGTCAGCTGCGAACAGCGGCGTCCCGTCAGGCGCCGGCACGCCTGCAAGGTAGTCGAGCTCTTCTGCACTGAAGCGCCAGTCCTGCAGATACTCGAGCACCGGACCCAGGCCGGCTGCCACCGCGAAGCCGCCTTGATAGGGATTCTCGCGGAAACTCAAGACGAAACAGGCGCGACGCTCCTGCAGGCCCGCGCGGAAGTAGCCCTGCGCCATCGTGAGCTGATAGAGGTCGGTGCGCAACGCTGGGAGGGCTTCAGGCGCCAAGTCTCTCTCCTCCAAGTCTCTCTCCTAACAGCTCGTTGACCACCTGCGGGTTGGCCTGCCCGCCCGTCTGCCGCATGACCTGTCCGACGAAGAAGCCCATCAGCCCCGTCTTGCCTGCGCGGTAGCCCTCGACCTTGTCGGGGTTGGCCGCCAGAATCCCGTCGATGATCCCCGCAAGCTCAGCGCTGTCGCTGACCTGCTTCAGACCCTTGCGCTCGATGATCGCCGCGGGGTCGGCGCCCGTCTCGACCATCTCCGCGAAGACCTCCTTGGCCTGCTTGCCCGAGATCGCCCCCTCGTCGCACAGCGTCACCAGCTCTGCCGCCGCCTGTGGGCTCACCTGACTCTCCGACAGCTCCTCGCTCCGTGTGTTGAGCGCGCCCACCAGATCGTTGACGATCAGGTTCGCCAGCGGCTTGGCGAGTTCCGCATCCAGGCCGATGGCCGCCGCCTCGTAGTAGGCGCAGAGCTCCAGGTCGCTCGTGAGTATCGTCGCATCGCTCGCCGGCAGACCGTAGTCGCTCATGAAGCGACGTCGGCGCGCATCGGGCAGCTCCGGCAGACGCGCGGCCACGCCGGCGATGAACTCCTCGGAGAACTCGAAGGGCACCATGTCCGGCTCAGGGAAGTAGCGGTAGTCGTTGGCCTCCTCCTTGGAGCGCAGCGAGCTCGTGACCTTGCGTCCGGCGTCCCAGTGGCGCGTCTCCTGGACGACCCGGCCGCCCTCTTCCAGGACCTCCGCCTGACGCGTGATCTCGTAGGCCACCGCGTCGTGCAGCGCCTTGAAGGAGTTCATGTTCTTGACCTCGGCCCGCGTGCCCAGCTCCGTGGCGCCCCGGGGCCTGAGGCTGATGTTGGCGTCGACGCGCATCGAGCCGTTCTCCAGGTTGCCGTCGCTGATACCCAGCGTCAGCCAGATCAGGCGCAGCTTCTGCACGAAGCGGCGTGCCTCCTCCGGCGTGCGGATATCCGGCTCGCTGACGAGCTCCATGAGCGGCGTGCCCGCGCGGTTGTAGTCGACCAGGCTGTGAGTGGCGCCGGCGATGCGGCCCTCGGAGCCGCCGACGTGCACCATCTTGCCCGTGTCCTCCTCCAGATGGATGCGCGTGATGCCGATGCGGGTCTCGTAGCTCTCTGCTTGCAGGTCGCGGTCCAGGCGCTGCGCGAGGCCCTCCTTGTCCACCTCGATCGTCAGGTGACCGTCCTTGCAGAAGGGGCGATCGTACTGCGATATCTGGTAGTTCTTGGGCATGTCGGGGTAGAAGTAGTTCTTGCGGTGGAACTGGCTGACCCGCTCGATCTCGCAATCCGTCGCCAGGCCGGCGAGCACGGTCCACTCGATGGCCGCCTCGTTGGGCACGGGCAGCGCGCCGGGCATCCCCAGGCAGACGGGGCAGACGCGGGTGTTGGGCTCGCCGCCGTGAGCGATCTGGCAGCCACAGAACATCTTGGTACGCGTCGCGGTGATCTCCGTGTGGATCTCCAGTCCGATGACGGGCTCCCAGGTCTGTATCACTTCTTCGAGCGTCTTGCGCATGACTATCCTTTCTGCGGCGCGTAGAGCAGCACCGGCAGACCCAGATTGTAGGTAAGGCCGCCGGCAGGGAACTGCTGGGTGACCGGGCCGGGCTGCTGTCCTTTGGGCAGCGGCACGACCACCACGTCAAAGCCCATCGAACGCAGCTTACCCTGGGCGGTGGCAAGCGAGGAGCCCAAAAGCGAGGGCAGCCGCACGCTGGGATTCGAGCCCGCGCTGACCAGAAGCCCGACCGTCGCTCCCGCATCAAGGCGGGTGTCCTTGGCCTGCGGCGTTTGCGCGACTACCGTGCCCGCCGAAGCGGAGCTCGTTACGATGCGGCGCACATCGACGTTGAAGCCGGCGTTGCTCAAGGCGGTCTTGGCCTCGGCTTCAGCCTTGCCGGTCACATCGGGCACGATCATCCCGGAGGTCGCGTTGCCCTGGCAGATCAGGACCATGACCACCGAGCCAGGAAAGGCCTGACCCGTCGAGGCCGGCGTCTGTGTCACTGCCTGGCCCGTGGCGCCGAAGCTCGTCTGCGCGTAGTAGAACAGAGGCGTGAAGCCCTGGTCCCTCAGCAGTTTGGAGGCATCCGCCTTGGAAAGCCCCAGCACTTTCGGCACCGCGACCGGCGAGGTGGCCGCCCCCTGGCTGACCAGCACGTAGACCTTCGTCCCGCCGTCGACCACGGTCCCTGCGACCGGAAGCTGGCCGACGATACCGCCCGGCGGCACGGTATCACTGAAGGTCGCAAGTTCAGAATAGACCAGACGCGCGCTGCTGAGCGCCGTGGCGGCGTCTGAGGTGCTCATCTTGAGGACAGAGGGGACCGAAGCCTGCCCGGAGCTCGTCGCGATGGTCAGGTCGATCGCCGTACCACGCGCCACCTTCACGTCGACCATCGGGTCCTGATCGATGACCGTTCCCGGCGTCGCGGTGACCGTCGCCCGCTCTGTCAGACGGCCGACCTTCAGGTGCGCGGCGTTGATCGCTTCGACCGCCCTGCTCTGGTCGGTGCCGATCAGATCGGGGACCCTCACCCGGCTGCTCTGCTGCCAGGCAACGAAGCCGGCGGCGAGCAAAAGGACGATCACCCCGCCGATGATCAGGCCGATCGAGAGCTTGCGATAGGACTTCGGCGGCTCTTCAGCCTCCTCGACGAGGCGTTCGTTGGCCGCGACCATGGCGTTCTGGGCGCGCTCCAGGACCCCGAAGATCCCGGTCATCGGCGCCTCGGGCTCATCGCCTGCCTGTTCAGGCGCCAGGGCGTCGATCGCCTCGGTGGGGTCCGGCAGGGTCGATGTCTCGTTATCACGGCGCAGCTCACGGAGCGCCTCGTCGATGGCGGTCTCATCGCTGTCCGGGCTCGCCGCCTTCTCTTCGGCGACGTGGGCGCATACCGGATCGTCGGGGATCATCAGTGCCTTGTCGTTCTTATCCGCGGCCATCAGAGCCCTGCCACGCTGCGATGGTCGAAACGATAGTCCGCTTCCAGCGCTGCGGCCGCGCGGAAGATGTTCGCCTCGTCGAAGTGGTTCGCGATGAGCTGCACTCCCAGCGGCAGCCCGGCAGACGAGAGCTTCGTCGGCAGATGCAGGCCGGTGTTGCCCGCCAGGTTGACCGGGATGGTGAAGACGTCCGAGAGATACATCGAGAGGGGGTCTGCCGTCTTCTCTCCCAGTTTGAAGGCCGGCGTCGGCGCCGTGGGAGCCAGTATCAGGTCGAAGTCGGCAAAGACGCGATCGAAGTCCGCCTTGATGACGGTGCGCGCCTTCTGCGCCTGGGCGTAGTAGGCATCGTAGTAGCCGGCGGACAGCGCGTAGGTCCCGATCATCACGCGCCGGATGGTCTCGGGCCCAAAGCCCTCGGCGCGGCTGCGCATATACAGGTCGAGCACGTCGGTGGCGTCTTCTGCCCGCAGGCCGTAGCGGATCCCGTCGAAGCGCGCGAGGTTACCGCTCGCCTCGGCCGGGGCCACGATGTAGTAGGCGGACAGGCCGTACTGAGTGCTGGGCAGGGCGCACTCCCCGACCTCTGCGCCGAGCGCGTCCAGACGCTCGGCCGCGTCGAGCACTGCGGCCTTGACCTCCGGATCGACGCCGTCGAGCTCCAGGAAGTCGGTCGCGACCGCCACCCGCAGGCCCGCCGTGTCAGCGCCCAGGGCCTGGGTGTAGTCCGGCACCGGGGTGTCGACGCTCGTGGCGTCGAAGGCGTCCTTGCCCGCGATCGCGCGCAGGGCAAGCGCCGCGTCGCGCACCGTATGCGCGAAGGGACCGATCTGGTCAAGCGAAGAGGCGAAGGCCACGCAGCCGTAGCGCGAAACGCGCCCGTAGGTGGGCTTGAGCGCCACGACCCCGCAGCAGGCGCCCGGCTGGCGGATCGAGCCGCCCGTGTCTGAGCCCAGCGTGATGGAGGCCATGCCCGCCGCCACTGCCGCGGCCGAGCCACCGGATGAACCGCCGGGAACGCGCTGGAGGTCCCAGGGGTTGTGCGTGGGCCCGAAGGCGGAGTTCTCCGTCGAGGAGCCAAAGGCGAACTCGTCCATGTTGAGCTTGCCGAGCGGCAACGTGCCCGCGTCGAGCAGACGGCGCACCGCCGTACAGTCATAGACCGATTCGTAGTTCGAGAGGATGCGCGACGAGCAGGTCGTGCGCGTCCCGAGCAGGTTCATGTTGTCCTTGAAGGCCACGGGCGCGCCCACGAGCCCGCTGTCCGGCAGCCCGTCGCCGGGAGTCGCGCCCGCCGCGAGCTTCGCGTCAAGCGCGTCGGCCGCGGTGTAGGCCAGGTCTTGCGAGCGCTGGTTGAAGGCATGGACGCGCTCGTCACAGGCGTCGATGTTGGCACAGGCGGCGTCGACGACCTCGCGCGCGGACAGCTCGCGGGAGGTGACCAGCGCTGATATCCCGGTCGCCGGAAGGAAGAGGAGCTCGCGCGCGTCCATCATGCGTCAGCCTCCGGGCCGATGATGCGCGGGATCAGTATCGCGTCGGAGGCGCGCTGAGGCGCGTTGGCCAGCGCCCGTTCGTGGTCGAGACCCGGGACCGGGACGTCTTCGCGCGTCGAGTTGACGAGCGGGATGGCGTGCACCATCGGCTCGACGCCGGCGAGATCAAGCTGTGATATCTGATCGATGTGTCCGAGGATGCTGTTCAGCTCCGTCTGCAAGGTCGCGACCTGCTCATCGGCCAGCTTGAGGCGCGCCAACAGCGCCACGTGGCGCACTTCTTCCTGTGTCAATGCCATAGCTGCCTTTCATCGCAGAAGTATCAGAGGGGGCACGCCCC
>WQUG01000108.1 GCA_009785855.1 Actinomycetes bacterium | reverse complement strand
CGCAGCCCATAGCCATGCTCGACGATGTAGCGGTGGTTCTTCTCTTCCTGGCCCGGGATGTGTCCCGTGATCAGGACCGGGACGCACATCCTCACCGCTTCTAAGATATTGTTCGGCCCCGCCTTCGCGATGAGGACATCGGCGCGAGCCAGGCGGCGGTCCATGTCAGATACGTAGCCGGTGATCGTGACGTTGGGCGCGCTCCCCAGCTCCTCGTCGAGG
The DNA here is from genome assembly GCA_009785855.1 of Actinomycetes bacterium. Taxonomy (GTDB): domain Bacteria; phylum Actinomycetota; class Coriobacteriia; order WRKU01; family WQUG01; genus WQUG01. Next base: position 2,744 of record WQUG01000108.1, on the reverse strand, counting down.
AACTTCCTGAGCTTCCTGTTGCTTCCCGTCACCACGCACAGCTCCGCTTCATGCTCGGTCGCCGCCCTGATGAGCTCCAGCGTGGCGCGCTGCCCTTTGAGGCTGGGGCTGACCATCAGGATGTTGGGGAGTGCGCCCAACGTTGCCGGGAGCTTGTTCTTCCGGTCATAGCGCTGCCCGATGGGAAAGCCGGAGTGGACAAGGCGCTGGCGGCTGAAGCCCCTCTTCAGGAGCAGCTCGTACATCTCGCGGGTGGGAACGAAGGTCGTCGCGCAGCTCGTGTCATACCAGAGACGCGAGTGCTTCACCAGGTCGATGATGCAGGTGTACAGCGGGATGGTCGACTTCATCCTCTTCAGGCAGATGTCCACGCTTCCCACGAAACAGGGGTGGACCGAGAGGATGAGGTCGGGCTGATAGTCGCGTATCAACGCTTGACACGGCCGGTAGATCGGCCGGGCAAGCACCCGGTTGGAGATCCCCTTGAAGAAGGAGGTGACCTCGAAGAAGCACTTCCAGAAGAGCCGGTAGCGTGTCGTCAGCGAGATATAGCCCGTTTCGTCGCCGGTATAGCCGGGAAAGAAGCTCAGGGCGTCGACCGCGTTGACCTCTGCCGTCGGATCGAGCCGCAGGATCTCGCTTTCGATGGCGTCAGAGCTGTTCCGGTGACCGCCGCCCTTTCCTGCGGTGAGGATCAGTATCCGTTTGCTCATCTCCGTCAGGTCAGCTGCTGCGGTCCGCCCTGCATCAGGTTGGTGACGGTACTGTAGTCGGCGAAGAGGGTGTTCTTGTCAGAGTAGAGGAACCACTGGAGCCCCGCCCCCTCGATCTCGAGCTCAAGGCGCTTCCACCAATCGTTGGCGGTGATCTTCTTGATCCGATAGAGCGGCACGACCGGCCTCTCGTCCGAATTGAACTGCAGGACCATGTTCCCCGTGAACTGCTGGAACGCCGCGAACAAGGCCCGGCAATCCTCGGACCTGTCCTGCGGGTTCATATAGCTGAACACGGTCTCGCCCCAGGCGTTATCCATCTGCAGCGCGATGCCGGTGTTCGTTTCCTTGAACATCGCGATCTCGGCAAGGTTGACGCTGATGGGCGGCACGGTCTTCAGCGCGACCACAGAAGGCGAGGACGCGGCGGAAGCGAAGCCCTGCGGAGCCGGTGCGGGAGCAACAGGCTGCGGATCCGGCGCGGGATCCGGCGCGCCGACCTTCGCGCCACAGGCGCTGCAGAAAGCAGCATCGTCACGGATCTCTTTACCACATTTTGGACAGAACATATCTTTCAACCTCCGAAATCGTTACGCATGCTTCTGTAAGAACGATGCGATGACTTTATCATACTCCACTTCCTGCGCCGATCTGACATGAGAGTGCCTGCCCTCAGGGAAAAAACAAAGTTCCTTGTGATCTGAGGCGCAGGCGGCGAAGAGCTGCTCGTTCTTCTGCCGGACGCAGAAGATGTCCTGTTCGCTCCAGATGAACAGTATCGGGATGTCGATATCGCCCATGGTGCTCAGCGGCGTCTCTCTGAACATCCTGACCTTCGCCAGAAGGAAGGCAAGAAGGAAGGTCAGGTGAAGAGCGGGAAAAGGAGGTTGTTTATAGATCCGGAAGTTGCGCTTGTACATCTCGTAATTGCTGATGAACAGGCCGTCGGTCACGATCCTTTTGATGAGATCGCTTCCTTCTTCCTTAAGCTTGACGTAAGCATAGAGCGCCGTCGCTGCGCCGACGCACACGCCATGAAGCGTGAAATCGCTGATCTGCCAGCGCGCGTTGATCAGCTGTATCCAGGCGACCAGATCATCGCTTTCCCTGATGCCTGCCGTATGATAGCTGCCATCGCTCAGGCCGTGCGCCCGGGGGTCGATGACCAGGATATTGTAGCCGCAGCGGGCGTAGACATCGGCGAAGTAGTACGAATAGAGCAGCGACTCGGTCCTTCCCTGTAAGATGATCGCGCAGCGCTCGAAACCAAGGTCGAGGTACTCGCCATACAGGTTCAGGCCGTCGTCGACGATGCTGAGCTGCACGGTCTTGTCACGGTAGCGCTGCGACCAGGCGATGCCCTCGGCGAACATGCGCTTCTGGTCCTCGTCGCGGGTATCGCTGCACGCCCGGGTCCGGGTCTTCTTGGGGTTGCGATACATCGTGTTGAGGAAGACCGCGGGGGCGGCCGCCAGGTTCATGATAAGGTAGCTTGCGGCCAGGAAGCAGACGATGATCCAGATGATGGTCACGACGCTCAGAGCTTTCTTGCCAGGATCTTGCGCATGATCTCCTTCTCGTCTTCCAGGTCCGTTATCACGGTCCCGGTATAGTAGGCGGCGACCAGTCCGGGGCCGGTGTTGATCCCGCTCAGCGGATAGATGTTGCAGGCCAGCACTTCCTTCGGGCGGATCTCTTCGCGTATCTTCGAGGCCAGGACCGCCGCCTGGTCTCTTCTCAGGGTATGGGCGACCATGATGATCTGCTCGTGGGGGTCGCGTATCGTCTTCTTGATGTACTCGATCGCCGCTTTGTACATCTTCTCATAGCCGCTGACCTTGGCCAGGACCACCACCAGACCCTCGGGGCCGAAGTCCCCCATGGCCTTGATCCCCGCGATGGTGCCGAAGAACGCCTGGGCGTGCGAGATCCTCCCCTTTGAGGCCACCCAGAACAGATCGTCGACCGAACCGATCTGGTGGATCGTCATCCTGATCTCTTCCAACCTGGCCGCGTTGTCCTCCAGCGTCA
>WQUG01000107.1 GCA_009785855.1 Actinomycetes bacterium | reverse complement strand
CTTGATGATCACGGGAAAGTCCGCATCGGAAAGCGCGTCAGCACTGTCGTAGATACGCGGGAGCGCGTCCAGACCGGCCAGGGCCTCATAGGTCAGGCGCTTGTCGCGGCAGATGCGCGCGACCTCCAGAGAGGAGCACAACACCCGCGCGGACAGGTCATCGGCAGATTCCATGAAGCGCAGGGCGGCCTCGTCGTTGGCCGGCATGATCAGGTCGATCTCATAGAGGAAGCACAGCCGCGCCATCTGCGCGCCGAAGTCCTCATCATCCATCCAGGGCGCATCGCCCACATACCGCGCATAGCAGAACTCGCCGGGGCACGGGGCAGAAGATGCCCCGATCAGCGTCACGAAGGGGACGTCCTTGAGCGAGCGGAATATCTCCAGCCCGATCTCTGAACCACAGGGATATACCAGCACACGAAGTTGCTGCACGCAGGACGCCTCCTTGGTAAGCGCGGTACTACCCTTTCGATTATAGTGCAGCGACCAGCGCGTCGGTATACTCGCGTGTCGATGCCGCCGAGGCGTTATCCGTCAGGTCGGCAGTCAGCACACGCCCTTCGGCGATCACGCGAGCGACCGCGGACTCGATCCGGGCGGCCTTTCCGGCTTCGCCCACATGGCGCAACATGAGCGCTGCGCTCAGTATCAGGGCCGTCGGGTTGGCGATTCCCTTGCCCGCGATATCGGGCGCCGAGCCATGCACGGCCTCGAAGACCGCCGCCGCCTCGCCGATGTTGGCGCCGGCGGCAAGCCCCAGACCCCCGATCAGACCCGCGCACAGGTCGGAGAGGATGTCGCCGTAGAGGTTCTCGGTCACGATGACATCGAAGGAAGACGGAGCGGTCACGAGCTTCATGCAGGCGGCGTCGACGATCAGCTCGTCGAAGGCGATGTCGCGTTCGGCCGCGACCTCGCGCGCCACCCGCAGAAAGAGTCCGTCGGTCTCCTTCATGATGTTGGCCTTATGGACCGCCGTCACCTTGTGCCGGCCGTTATCCCGGGCGTAGTCGAAAGCAGCGGTGACGATGCGCCGACTCCCCGCCTCCGTGATGGGCTTCAGGCTGACCGCCGCTTCAGACGGGAGCTTGCCGCCGGCGAGCTCTGCCAGATGGGCGACGTCGGCGGATCCAGCCGCGAACTCGATGCCGGCATACAGGTCCTCGGTGTTCTCGCGGAAGATCACGACATCGACGTCGGAGAACGGGAGCGCAAGTCCCGGAAACGAACGGCAGGGCCTGATGTTGGCATACAGATCGAAGGTCTGGCGCAGACACACGTTGATGGAGCGGAATCCCGTACCCACGGGAGTCGTCACCGGGCCTTTGAGCGCAAGACCGGTCGCTGCGATGCTGTCCAGCACGCGCTGGGGCAGCGGGCTTCCCTCTGCCTCCAGAACGGCCGCGCCGGCAGGCTGAACGTCCCAGTCCGCCTCAAAGCCCACCGCCGTAAGTACCCGCAGGGTCGCGTCGCAGATCTCCGGACCGATCCCGTCGCCTTCGATGAGGGTGATCGTCGTCATGGGCGCGCTCAGTCCAGATCGTCGAAGTCTTCGGCCAGGGCCTGGGCGCGCGCGATCTCGTCGGCTTCTCGCTTCGCGGCCTCCCGAGCCCTCTGGGCCTTGACCTTCTTCAGGCAGCCCGGACAGAGCTCGACGATCTGCTGTGCGCGCTTCTGCACCATCCCCTTGCCTTGCTCGGCATCGAAGATGAACAGGTTCACGACGCCCTCGCGCACGTCATCTGCCACCTTCGCGCTGCCCAGCATCTCTGAAAGATAGTTCAGCATCATCGGGTATTCAGGGTCCCCATGATAACAGCGCAGCGCCTCGCTCAGGTACTCCCAGGAGGTCCGGGAGCGCGCCTGCGTCGTCGCCCCGAGGTGCGCGAGGACGGCGAAGGCTTCCAGACGCACGATCTTCGAGTCCTCGTCATACAGGCAGTCCTCAAGCTGAGCGATCGCCTTCGACACGATGGCCGCATGGCGCGCGACCATCCGGTCCAGTATCTCCAGGATGTTGGCGCGGGTGAAGACTTCAGGGCGCTCCAGCGCATCGATGATCGCGTCAGCGAAGTCGACGAGCAGCTCGACCTGCGATTCTGCGACCTTCTCAAGCACATCAGAGGCGTACTCGCGCAGAGCGCGCGAGGGCGCACCGAGCGCATCGCTGAGCTCATGGCGGGTCTTGACCCGACGCAAAGCTGCCTCAAGGACCTCGGTCTTATCGGTCTCTATGGTGAAACTGTACTTCATCGTTGTTCTTCCTGGAACGTGAAGGTCCCGTGCTTCCTGATGTGGGCCGCAAGACCGCCGTCCTCAAGAAGCGTGGTCATGACCGGCGGTAAGGGAGCGAATTGAAGAGACTCGCCCTTTGTCTTATTATGCACGACTCCGGTCGCCAGGTCGACCTCAAGTACGTCGCCGGCTGCGATACGATCGGTGTCGCACACCACGACCGGCAGCCCGGTGTTGATGGCGTTGCGGAAGAAGATGCGCGCGAAGCTCTTGGCAAGCACCGCCCGGGTCCCCGCGCCGATCAGCACCAGCGGCGCCTGTTCGCGCGAGCTGCCACAGCCGAAGTTAGTCCCCGCGACCAGGAAGCCGCCGCCCGCGTCCGCAAGCTTGTCGTAGTAATCAGGGTCGAGCTCCTCCATCGCATGATGCGCCATGGCGTCCATGTCGATGGACTGGAACTTGTACTTGCCGCTGATGATGTAGTCGGTGTTGATGTCATCGCCATAGACGAAGGCAGGGCCGCACATCTTCGAGATACTCATGAGTGGCCTCCTTCCTGCTTGAAGTACGGACGGGGATCGGTGAGGCGGCCGGCAAGCACGCTGGCGGCGACCGTGGCGGGGCTTCCCAGGTAGATGAAGGCCTGAGAGTTGCCCATCCGCCCCTTGAAGTTGCGGTTCGCGGTGCTGATGACGTTCTCTCCGTCGCTGGGCACGCCGTTGTGCGTCCCGACACAGGGGCCGCAACCGGGGGTGACGATGCAGGCGCCCGCCTCCACGAAGGTCTGGATATAGCCGGCCGCGATCGCGTCTTGATAGATGTCGGCGCTGGCCGGCGCCACGATCAGACGCACGCCGGGAGCAAGCTTGTGACCTGCGATGATGCCGGCCGCGACAGCGAAGTCCTCGAGGCGTCCGTTGGTGCAGGTCCCCAGAAAGCCCTGTGCGATCTCTGTCTCGGGCAGATCCGGGAGCGCGACCACGTTATCGACGGCATGCGGGCACGCGATCTGGGGAGCAAGGTCTGAGACGTCGATCTCGATGACGCGCTCGTAGACCGCATCGCTGTCCGGAACTGCCGGACGCGGCTCGCGATCCGCGTGTGCCGCGACCCAGGCGAGCGTTTTCTCGTCGGGTGCGATGAGCCCCGCTTTGGCGCCGACCTCGATGGCCATGTTGCAGATGGTCATGCGCGCCTCCACCGACAGCGCGTCGATGACCGGACCTGCGAACTCAAGCGCCTCATAGGTCGCTCCGTCGGCCCCGATCAGCCCCGCAAGATGTAAGATGAGGTCCTTGGCGAAGACCCCTGCCGGCAGCTCGCCGGTCAGCAGGACCCTGATCGTGCGCGGGACCTTGAACCAGAGCTTGCCGGTGGCCATGGCGGCGGCGCCGTCGGTCGAGCCCACGCCGGTCGAGAAGGCGCCCAGGGCCCCGTAGGTGCAGGTATGCGAGTCGCAGCCGACCACCAGGTCTCCCGGCACGACCAGTCCCTGCTCGGGCAGGAGCTGGTGGCAGACCCCGCGACCCACGTCGAAGAGTCGCGCGCCGCTCGCGCGGGCAAAGGCGCGCATCTGCTGGTGCAGGGCGCTGACCCCCTCAAGGGGACTCGGCGCGGAGTGGTCGATGACGAGCGCGACCTTGTCGGGATCGAAGACCCGGTCCTCATGGCCCATCGCGGCAAGCGCCTTGATGGCAAGTGGCGAGGTCCCGTCCTGTCCCATCACGAAGTCGACGTCGGCGATGACGATCTCATCGGCATACACCTCGCGTCCCACATGTGCAGAGAATATCTTCTCAGCTATCGTCTGACCCGGCATCGGCGTCCTCCTTGTGTGTATCAGTGTTGCCTGCCTGCTCCAGGAAGTCTTCTGGCGTGATCACCTGGCAGCGCGTCTCCTGCGCTAAAGTCCGCGCCCGCTCATCTCCGACCAGGAAGTAGTCCCGGACCCGCCCGCGCGCGGCGACCACAAGCGCAGCCGCCGCCAGCTCGTCAAGCTCAGGATCCTTGTCACAGAACGCTGCGACTGACGCCTCAGCTGCCACGCAGCTTATGAGCCTCAGCCCAGCGGGCAGACTTCGCAGAGCAAGCGGCTCGATCTGGAGCGGGATCTGCACGCGCCGCAGCGTGATAAGCAGCGCCCCTGCGTCCGGATCATCGGCGAGCGCCTCGATGAAGTCCGCGTCAAGGGTATAGCGCGGCCGCCGTATCAGGAGCAGGCGGACGAGCGCGCCGGCGATCAGCAGGCCGGGGACGATCAGCAGCCAGAGCGGGTTGAAGCGCGACGTCGCTCTCGGCTTCGGAGCTGGCTTCGGACTGGCCGCGGCGCGCAACACCGTGATGCGGTCGTTGTACTTGTCCGCCACGAAGATCTCTCCCCGGCCCGCGGCGACCCCGAGCGGGAAGTAGAGCTGACCGTCTGCGCTTCCCATCCCGGAGATCGTGCGCTCGTATGCGCCGGTCCGGGCGTTGAGCACCACGAGCTCGCTGGAAAGGCCGTCGACCACGACCAGTTCACCATCGCCCAGAAGGGCCATCCCTGACGGCAGACCGAACTTGCGCGAAGCACCGGCGCTGCGCAGCGCTTCTGCGGGGGGCAGAGGAGCGCCGTAGACCCACTTCACCGTCGGCGAGGTCTCGATACCCGTCAGCGCCTGGACGCGATAGTTCAGGGTGTCGCAGACATACAACGTCGAGGTCGCCTCGTCAGAGAAGGTCAACAGCGCCAGCGCCGGGTTGTCCATCTGGGTGGGCGCGCTCCCCCAGTGGATCCAGGCGAAGCTGAAGTTGCCATCGATGTCGCCGATCGCGACCCCGGACTTGGTCGTCACGACGACGCGCCCCTCCCGGGGACGCAGCGCCGTGTAGCTCACCCCGATCGGCGCCTCCTCCTTGAAGGTGACCTGCTTGTCGAGTTTTCCGTCAAGAGAATAGATCACCAGGCGCTTCATCGCGGAGTCGATGATATAGACGCGATCCGGGCCGACTGCGATCGATGTCGGAGAGACGATGCCACCGAACTGCCGCAGGAACTTCCCCGCCCGGTCGAAGACCACGATGCGCGCGTTGCCGGTGTCAGCGACGTACAGGTCCCCGTTAGCAGCGACCGCGACGTCGTTGGGAAGCGACAAGTCGACGCCACCGGCGGAGTAGAGCGAACGAACGAAACGATCGGTCGCCACCGGAGGCGCCGCAGAGAAGACCGGCGGACGGGCCGTCTGGTAGATATAGGTCGCAAGCAGCACCGCACCGGCGACGAGCGCGCCCAGGATGACCACCAAAAGCCAGGTGATACGACGGCGCGTGACGTCTGCGGGAAAGACCGTGATCATAGGGCTTCCTTGCGAGCCGCCGCGACGGCAGCCGGATGGTCGCGCTCCAGCGTGGCCAGACCCGACTTCGCAGCGGAGTTGCCCGGATCATAGGTCAGGGCCGACAGATAGTCTGCCGCAGCGTTCTTGAAGTCCTGGGAACGCGTCGCCAGGACCGCCGCGCGCACATAGAGGTCGGCTGAGGCGGGCACGATCGCGGCCGCCTGCCTGAGCTGGGCATAGGCCTTCTCTGGCTGACGATCGCTGACCAGGGCGTCCGCATAAGAGATCAGAATGGAGCGTTGAAGCTCCGGGTCACCGGACTTCAGCAGACGAAGCGCCGTGGCGAACTGCGGCAAGGCCGCCTGCGTATCGCCGGAAGCTACGAGCGCCGCCGCATAGGCAGAGCGGGCCTGGGCGCTTGAGGGAGCCGCCCGTGAGAGCCCCCGCGCGCGGGAGAGCGCCGCGCTCTTCTGCCCGGCCTGGATCTCGATCAGGACCAGGTCTGCGCGCGCAGAGATGACGGCGGGATCGGTCGCGGCCGGGCGCCCGGCGGACTTCGCCGCACGCAGCGCCGCAGACTCGCGGTCCTGGGCGCGCAGATAGTCGCTCTGGAGGCGGTTGGTCGGTGTGGGCCGCAGGCGTCCCGTGTTGACCAACACCACGGCGACGATCGTCGCAGCTAACAACACCACCAGCCCGACAGTGAGCGCAAGGGCAGCGCGACGCTGCCCACGCCCAAGTTTAAGAACCGCTTGCGTCAGCGTCGATGTCTTCATCGGCGTCCTCGTCGGCGTCTTCGTCGAAGTCCTCGTCGAGGTCCTCGTCGAAGTCCTCGTCTTCAACGGTCATGCCCCGGCGTTGGCGCATGAGCACGAAGATCAGGATGACGATCACGATGACGAGCACCGCAGCCAGCACCCAGACGATCGGCTGGGAGAAGAAGCCATCGGCGGCCTGAGCCTTCTTCGCAGCGTCCTGACCCTGTTTGGCCTGGGTATCGGTCGCGAAGGCGACCTGAACGGTCTTGGTCTCCCCCGCCTTCACGTTCTTGAAGCTCTGACCGTAGAGTTTGATGTTGTTACCCGCGTCGAAGGTCTGCATGGAGTTGCCACCCGCGCCGACCATGTTGGCCGCAGGAGGAGCGATGGCGATGGCCAGATCCGTGATGTCGGTCGCTGCGGTAACAGAGAAGAGTGCAAGAGGGACACCCCCGCCGCCCATGGCAGAGGCGTTGTAGATGCTCACCGGCATGGCCGCAGCGACGAAGAAGTTGTGCTCCTTCGTCAGGGTCATCGAATACAGCGACAGGGCTTTCGCCGCATCGGTCGAGACAAGACGGGGCTTGGTCTTGACCGTCGGCTGCGTCGGACTGTCCTTGTACTCCCCCGCGTCCATGAGCTTGAAGCCACCCGGCAGGTTGAATTCGACCGTCGCCGGCAGGGCGGCCGTGCCCGGCACATTGACGGTCATGCTCAGCGCGGTCGTTGAGGTGCCCTCAAGGCTGATGACCACCTGCATCTTATCGACGGCTGTAACGGGAGTTGCTGCGGGCGCGGCAGCAGGCGCCAGCGTACTGACACACAGCGCTGCAACGAAGAGCGCAGCGACCAGACGGGACGAGATCGTTTTGACGGTCATGGGTACTCCTTATGACAGGATTTCGTGCATCATCCAGTATAGCGCATGTGACAGGGAGCCAGGGGGACAGGCACCGTGGTCCCACGGGACCACGGTGCCTGTCCCCCTGGCTCCCCCCGGTTCCTACGAAGGAGCGGCCCCTTTCGGGGCCGCTCCGATGTCAGGTACGCTGACCTGTGGAATCCCTTTCCGGGCTTACTTCCAGAGATACATCCAGACGGTGGATCCGCTATAGGGATTCATCTGGTTGATGTCCGTCGGCCAGGTAGCTGGCACGGAGTGATGATACGCGTTAAGCGTCGTCACACCATAAGCAGCTTTGCTCGCCGCATCGACCGGAACATGACACTTGAGGCAGGAGCCGTCAACGATCATACCAGCCTCCGCGGCTCCAAGAGTCGCGTTCTTGCCCTGGGTTGCGCCCTGGGTCAGATTCCAGGTCGCGTCGACCATCGTGGTATTGGTGTTGCCGGTGCCGGTCTGGGCGATATTGGACTGATACATCCAGATATTACCGGACGCAGCCAAGACGGTCGTCGGAGCAGCGTAGGCTGAGGTGCCCGGGCCTGTCTGGCAGGCCCACTGATACATCTGGATTCCGCGGTTACCATGCGGGAAGGCCGTCGAGTTGGTGGCAACGCCGACCGCGTCGTGGCACTGGTCGCAGCCATAGGCACGAGAGGCGCCATTGGCAGCAAGGTTGTATGCCTGCAGACGATAACCGCCCGAGGGGTTACCCGGATGGCAGGGGCCGCAGGTGCTGTCAGCATGGTTGTTGCCGGCGCCCGGAGCCGAGCTGTGACCCGTGGTCATCATCATCGGAGAAGTCGTATCGCTGCCGGAAGTAGCTCCCTGACGACGAGCATAGGTCTGGCCCCAGGTGATGTTGCCGAACACTGAGTTGACGTGGCAACCTGCGCGCGAGCAGGTCCAGCCGGTCAGCAGCGAACGGGCCGCTGCATAGGTAGCAGCGGTCAGACCAGTGGGAACAGCGCCGATGGCGGTGTTGACGGTCGTACCCGTGCGGAACCAGGTGAGTCCTGCCGTCAGTGACGAATTCGTGAAGGCCTGAGTGGTATCCGTCGCGCGAGCGTCCTGATACGGAAGCTCAGTCGCGATCATCCCATCGTTGACGCCGCCCAGCATGTAGGCGTTCATGCCCCAGTACTGAGAGGTGCTGGAACCATGGATGC
>WQUG01000106.1 GCA_009785855.1 Actinomycetes bacterium | reverse complement strand
GCGTCCTCGGGCGCGACCCCGATGCGGTGCATGCCGGTATCGACCTTCAGGTGGAAGCGCGCGAGTGCGTCCAACGCCGCCGCTTCCCGTGATGCCGCCTGAAGAAAGTCCCGACTGCTCGCCGTCAGATCGACGCCTGCGGCGATCAGCTCCGCGAGCGCGGCAGGCGGAACCTCGGCGAAGACCAGGATCGGCGCCTCAAGGCCCGCCGCGCGCAGCTCCAGCGCCTCATCAGCGGTCGCTACCCCCAGCCAGCTCGCCCCTGCCTCAAGCGCCGCCTTCGCGCAGGGGATCGCCCCGTGCCCGTAGGCGTCGGCCTTGACCACCGCCATGAACTGCGTCTGCGGACCGATCAGCTCAAGGAAGGTCCGAACGTTATCCTGCAACGCACCCAAGTCGATCTCGGCCCAGGCATCACGATGTGCGGTCATCTTGATTCAGGCCTCCTCTGCCAGTTGTATCCACTATTTACCTCAGCCAGCGCCCGGTGGCATGAGTGACTGCATCACAGCGCGCACGGCGTCAGGTATGTTCTCGATCACATCGAGCGCCGTGACCGAGATCGGGGTCAGGTCCTCGGTCGCAAAGGCCGCACTGCGCGCCTGCAACCGTACGGCAAGGGCCGCTGCGATCCGGGCTTCGAGCCCCTGCGCCAGCAACGAGACGATCATCCCCGCCAGCACGTCGCCCGTGCCCGCGGTCGCCAGTGTCGGCGGCCCCTGGCTGTCGACGACCACGCCAGCAGCGTCAGCGATCACCGTCGAGGGCCCCTTCAGCACACAGGTCACCGATCCGCCGGACAGCTCGCCGGCCAGCCCGATCACCTGTGCCAGGACCTCTGCAGAGGTCAGGGGGCGCCCCAACAGTCGCGCGGCTTCGCCACTATGCGGCGTCAGGACGATCGGACGCCGAGCCCCCCGGATCAGCTCTGCGACCCGCCCCTCAAAGGCGCCCAGCGCATCGGCGTCGATGACGACCGGGGCCTCCTGGGCGCACTCCATAACAAAGCTCCACACCAGATCGAGCAGACGCTCGTCACGACCCAGCCCCGGTCCGATGAGCACCGCGTCAGCACTCTCGCCCAGGCTGCGCAGCGCCTCAAGCGTACGGGGGCCGTTGATGCGACCCGCGCGCGACTCGGGCAGCTCGACGACCGGCGCCGTCAGCAGATGCATCCGCGCGAGCTGTGCCACGCTGCCCGGCGTGGCCAACTGCACATAGCCTGCGCCACAGCGGCAGGCGGCGAGTGCGGCCATGACCGCAGCCCCGGGATACTGGCGGCTCCCTGCGATGATGAGCGCGCTGCCCCGGGAGTACTTGTTGGCATCATAGGCCGGCAGCGGCAGCTGGAAGGCATACTCCTGGTCCACATAGACCGCCGGTGCGTCTGCGAACTCTTCTGTAAGGGCCGGGTCGATGCCAAGATCGGCGACCACGATGTCGCCGGTGTGGCGCGCGGCCGGCGTCAGCGCGAGCCCGAGTTTCGCGGCGAGCATCGTGACGGTCGTGGCGGCAAGGACCGCGTCCTCGTCGACCTGGCCGCGGTCGCCGGAAACACCCGTCGGAACATCGATGGCCACCACCGGAGGATGTGACAGGTTCATCATGCGGCACCAGTGCCCGGGCTGGCCCGGCTCGCTTCCCAGCGGAAGTCTTGCCCCGATGCCGAGCAGAGCATCAACAAGCACGCCATAGGTATTGAACACCTCAGGACCCGGGCTGTGCTCCCAGTATTCCCAGTGGACTCCGGCGCCGATCGCCTCGCCTGCGACCTTGCCGAGAAGACCTGTCGCCTTTTCGGGGTGCTGTGTCGTATAGACCGTGACCTTGCGGCCCCGGCTGTGCAGGACGCGCGCCGCGACCCAGCCGTCGCCGCCGTTGTTGCCCGGCCCGCAGATCACCGCCACCGGCATCTGCCAGGAGCCGGTCATGATGAAGTCAGCGACCGCTGTCCCCGCATCGATCATCAGGCGCAGAGGCGCGCTGCTGTCGGCGACGCTCGCGCGCTGTTCCAGCTCGCGGATCTCTGCGATCGTCAGCAGCTTATACAAGGTCGCGCGCCTCCTTGAAGCGGCGCGCCAGCTCCTCGCGCGGGTCCTCGCCGGCCTCATCCGGGACCGGACGTGCCTCAGGCGTCAGCGCGACCGCGCTTGCCACAGCAGTCGTGTGCGTGAAGGAGAGCGAGAGATGGACCTCCGTGACCCCCAGCTCGGCGGCGCGCGCCTCAGCAGCGCCGGAAAGCACTGGGACCGGACGGCCCTTCGCATCACGGGAGACCTCGATGTCACGAAAGCGGATGCCCGAAAAGCCGGTGCCGAGCGCCTTGACGACCGCCTCCTTGGCGGCGAAGCGCAGCGCATAGTGCACCTCGGGACGCGCCTTCTGCTCACAGTAGAGACGCTCGTCGGCGGAGAAGAGCCGCTCGGGCATGTTGGGATGGCGCTCCAGAGCGCTGCGCATCCGCTCGATCTCGACGATGTCGACTCCCAGTCCGACGACCACAGAAGCGCTCCCGTTCCTATTCGACCGTGACCGACTTGGCCAGGTTACGCGGCATGTCGGGGTTGCAGCCTCTTGCCTTGGTCACATGATAGGCGAGCAGTTGCAAGGGGACGACCGACACGATCGGCGAAAGCAGCTCGCTGACCTCCGGCACGTAGATGACGTGATCTGCCAGCGCCGCGAGCTTCTGGTCGCCCTGGGTCCCCACCAGGAGCACCCGCGCATCGCGGGCCTGCGTCTCTGCCACGTTGCTGAGCACCTTCTCATGAGTGGCGCTGCTCGTCGCGACAGCGACCACCGGCACCCTTGAGGTGATGAGCGCGATGGGTCCGTGCTTCATCTCGCCTGCCGGATAGGCTTCCGCGTGGATGTAGCTGATCTCCTTGAGCTTGAGAGCGCCTTCCATCGCGACCGGTACGCCGATGCCGCGACCCAGGAACAGCGAGCTGTCCACCCCTTCGAACAGGGCCGCCGCCGCCACGATGGCGTCCGTATCGGCCAGGACGCGCTCCACGAGATCCGGTACCCGGGAAAGTTCCGCGAACAGGGCCTCGATCTCTGCCTGCGGCAGCGTGCCACGGACCTGCGCAAGCTTGAGCGCGAGCACGGTCACCGCCGCGATCTGCGTCGTGAAGGTCTTGGTCGCCGCCACCCCGATCTCAGGGCCGGCGACCGTGTAGAGGATGCCATCGGCCTCGCGCGTGATGCGCGAGCCGAGCACGTTCGTGATGCCGATGACCCGGGCGCGTTTAAGGTGGGCCTCGGTCACGCCGGCCATCGTGTCGGTGGTCTCCCCGCTCTGGGTGATGGCCACGATCAGCGTGTGCTCATCGATGAGCGGGCTGCCGTAGCGGAACTCGCTGGAGGCGACCACATCGACAGAGAGCTGCGCCCAGCGCTCGATGAGTATCTTGGCGATACGTCCCGCATGATAGCTCGTCCCGCAGGCGATGAGGTAGACATGGCGCAGCTCGCGGATCTCATCGTCGCTCATCGCCAGCTCGGAGAGCTGCAGCGTGCCATCGTCTGCCATGCGCCCCCGCAGGGTGTCGCGCAGCGCGCGGGGCTGCTCGTAGATCTCCTTGAGCATGAAGTCCTCGTACTCGCCCTTCTCGGTGTCAGCCAGATCCCACTCGATATCCATCAGCTCCGGCTCAAGCCGCTCAAGGGACAGGTTGAAGACCTCAAGATCATCGGCATGGACCAGCGCCAGCTCGCCGTCATGCAGGACGACGACCTCGTGCGTATACTCGAGCACCGCCGGGATGTCGGAGGCGATGATGTTCTCGCCGACGCCGTGTCCGATGATGAGCGGGCTGTCCTTGCGCGCCGCGACGAGCATGTCAGGAAAGTCCCGGTGCATGATCGCGAGGGCATAGGCGCCCTCCAGGCGCATGATGGTCTGCGTGACTGCCTGGAGGAAGTCGCGCTCGGACGGACGGTCCTGGTCCGCCACGTGATGCAGATAGTGCTCGATCAGGTGCGCGATGACCTCGCTGTCCGTGTCAGAGACAAAGCGATGCCCGCTGGAGACAAGCTGCGTACGCAGCTGAGCGAAGTTCTCGATGATGCCGTTGTGCACCACGACGATCTTCCCGGAACAATCCAGATGCGGGTGGGCGTTGACCTCGTTGGGAGGCCCGTGGGTCGCCCAACGCGTGTGTCCGATGCCGCTCTTTCCCTGGACCGGACGGTCCGCAAGAAGCTGACGCAGGTTCGCGAGCTTACCCTCCGTCTTGCGCACTTCCAGATCCGGCTGCTCGCCGTTGACCACGATGCCGGCGCTGTCATAGCCCCGGTATTCGAGCCGAGCCAGACCGCTCAGCAGTACGTCCGCGGCCTGACGAGGCCCGATATATCCGACGATCCCACACATATCATCTCTCCAGTACTTGTTCGACCGGCGCGACATCCGCGAGCTTGTCCACATCCGCGCCGATGCTGGCAGAGCGCGTATAGACAGCCGCACAGGGCGCATCGATCAGTTGGCCTAGTTTCATCTCGACGTCACGAGGCTCCAGACGTCCCAAAGCGAGTTTGACCACGAACTTCAGGCCGATCATCTTGACCATGGCAAGCGGGTTCTTGCGCGTGTCATACAGCTGCTGGGTCAGATTCTTGAAGGTCTCGTACAAACGCGGATCGCCGACCATGATGTTACCGCCGGTAAAGCGCCCTGCCTTCAGTTTGAAGTACGTGCGCTGGCTCCCGGGAAACTGCTCGCTCATGTCAGCCCTGGAGATCAGCGGATACGACAAGGCGACCTTGCGGGCAAGCGTCTGCGCGACAAGGTCATCGACAGCCTCCGGCGTCAACGCGGGGATGTCGCCTGTCGCTGCTGCCAGCATAAGGTCTCCCGATAACGCATGGACGCCGGCCCCCAGGTTCTCTGAGAAGCTGCCGTCACAGATGACGACCTCGTCGACCAGCTCGGTCCACGGGCCCCGACACTCGTCGCTGGGGACCACGGCGACGATCCGGCGGATGGACTTCGCCTGACGCAGGGCGTCGGCGACCCAGGCTACGAGAGGGCGTCCAGAGACCGGGAACAGCCCCTTGGCAGGACAGGCCGGATCAAGGGCCTCTGCGCTGCCGCCTGCCAGGATGACGGCGTCGACCAGCCCGCTCTCGCGGGAGCTGCGCAGCGGATCTGTCTCTGGTGTTCCCACTACTGTCTCCGATCCTCGTCTGTGCTCTGGCTCGCAAGCTCGGTCACGCAGGCCGCAAGGCCCGCCGCGCGAACTCTGGCTGCCCAGGCGGACGCATCCTCGGCAGAGTCACAGAGCAGAAAGCTTGCTCCGCCTGAACCTGAGAGTACGGAGCCGGCCAGGAGCTCGTTGACCCTGCGCGCCGCGGGACTTACCGCGAACGCTGCAGCACTAAGGTTATTGTAAAGGTGTGAGGTCAGCTGCTCAATATCAGCACAGTTCAGGGCTGTGACCAGAGCCGCTTCGCCTGCCTCATCGACCGGCAGCGTCTGGCTGTCGAAGGCCTGATAGACCTCCGCCGTCGCGACCGGGGCCGTAGGGTCCCAGGCGATGACGACCGGAAGCCCGGCGGCCGGGCGCAGCTCGGAAAGCAGCTCATCGCCGAAGCCGCCCATGAGACAGGCGGAGCTGCCGCAGAGGAAGAAGGGCACGTCGGCGCCCAGACCGGCTGCAAGCGGCGCCAGCGAGTCTTTGTGGGCGCACTCCCGCGCCAGCAGCGTCAACACAGCTGCCGCATCCGCTGATCCGCCCGCCAGACCGGCGCCTGCGGGGATATGCTTCTCGATGTGGACATGCAGCGGGGGCAGCTCGCAGCTCAGCGCCGCCGCGAAGACCTGGGCGGCCTTCCAGGCAAGGTTCTCCTCGATCGGCAGATCATCGAGCCCCTGGCCGCTGCAGCTCAGAGCGAACTCGGCTGCCGGCTCACAGCTGATCTCGTCGGCCAGCTCGATGAGGTGCATCACGGTCGTCAGTTCATGATAAGGTGAAGCAGCCCGCCGGTCTGCCAGCGGGCGCACATTCAAGCACAGGTTGATCTTCGCACGAGCGCGGATGAGCGCTCACCCCGTGAACGTGATCCAGGGGAACAGCGGCTCTTCTGTCGCAAGTACGACCAGCTCCACTGAACCCGTCAGGATGTCGACGTACTGATAAGAGACGCGGCCCTTGCGCGCGCGCTTCTCGGAGACCTCCACCACGAACAGAGCCGGGTAGCATTGCAGGATCGTGCCCTCGCGCGTGATGACCTTCGAGCGCCCCATGTTGGCGCGGATCCGGACCATCTCTCCCCGCTTGCTCTCAAGCATCTCGCGGATATGGCCTACCGTCTGTAGAGGTTGAACACTTTCCATATGGATATACCCTTTTACCTGTCAATAGTAGATAATCAGCCCACTCGATTGTATCACAGATGGACGCCCTCTGACGCCCGCCCCCGAGCTCAACGCAGAACGCGGCAAGGTCCGCATCCAGAGACAGAAAAAGGGGAGGCCACATCCGGCCTCCCACCTGTAAGTCCTTCTGGTGCGCCCTACAGGATTCGAACCTGTGGCGTTCTGATTCGTAGTCAGACCCTCTATCCAGCTGAGGTAAGGGCGCACTTCTCCCGCAAAAGACGCGGATATCCATCATAGCGCTGTCCCTTGACAGCGTCAACGCTCCTGCAGCTTGAACAGGTTGCTCGCGTCCTGGGAGTTGCCGAAACCCGCCGGGGCTATCCGGCTGATGAAGTTCAGCTCGAGCGTGGAGTCCGCGCCTAAGGTGAGCGTACCGACAGCCGGTCCCTGGGCAGAGAAGCTCGCATCCCCGATCGTGTCGATCAGATCGATCGCGTCTGCTGCGAAATGCTGGGGTGTGAAGATCCGGACCGTGAAGGTATGGCCGGTCGGCAGACAGTCGAACGTCACCGCTCGGTCGCGATACGCGATCACCGTATACACCTCGCCGGTATCCTGATCGGTGAACACAAGCGTGAAGGGCTGATCATAGTTCGAGTCCAGACCCGCCAGCGCATAGTCCCTGTTCGTCGCAGGATCGCCGGTGGCGCTAAGTACGGTCTGATGGATGATGACCGAGGCGAAGCTCCACTTCGCATACAGGGTCGTATCCGCCATGATCGGCGTATTGGCCAGATCGAAGGCCTGGGTGGTCGCCTGATCCGCGTACCAGCCTTCGAAGTGCTTGAGAGCGTTCGTCGGAAACGGCGGCGGCGGGATCGTCGCGCCTTCCTGGACATAGAAGGGGTCCGGGAGCGTCGGGGCGTTGGTCCCGCCGTTCGCGTCGAAGGTGACCAGGAAGAACATGGTCTTGATCTCAGTCGTCAGATAGCTCTGCGGGTCACTTGAGATGACCGCGTAGCTGATGTTCGGGGTGATGTTGCTGATCGACTGGACATCGAGCGAATAGTTGCCGCTGGCGTCAGCGACCGCCGTGTCACCCACCGGCGCCCAGGCCGTGCCGCTCCATTTGGCCAGGACGACGCTGGACCCAGGGTCGGTCGTTCCGGTGACGATGGTCGGATTGACGACACTGTTATAGCTGGCAGAAAGCGGCAGATACCCGAAAGCGATCGCGTAGGACTTGATGGAGCCGCTGTAACCCAGGAAGAACGTGGTGTTGATCGGAGCAGCCGTACCCTGATCCCGCGCAAGCGCAGGCGTGTTGGCAACACCGGGGGCGCTGATCGAGTTAAGCGCAGCATAGGTCCCGGTCGTGATGGAACCGGACACCGTTGTTGCGCCGACCAGACCGTCGTTGGGAGCCGCCGTGCTGCGCCAGTTATAGGTCGGCAGCGAGCTGAAGCGCCCTGAGGCCATGGCGGGCGGATAAGAGACCGTATCGTGCCATAAGCCGATCTGCTGGACGTTGTTTATGATGAAGAGACCCTGGGCGCCATACTGCACAAGCGTCCCCCCGGCTCCGTTATAGAGCACCACGCTCTTCGGGGAGTTGAAGGTCATCCCTGCGGCGTTCGCGAAGACCGCTGCGTACGCCGCATTGGAAACAGCGTCTTGTGCGACGATGCGAACATTGGCGCCCTGGTTCACCGTCAAGGCCCCCGACACCATATAGAGCAGGAACTGACGCGTGGTGACATTGGGCGCGGTATGGATGCTCAGAGTAGCGTTCTGTCCGACCGTCGTCGCGCCGTTGTCGTAGACGCCGTAGACGCTGATCGTCGCGTTCAGGTCGACGGTGGCCGTGGCGCCTGTGCCCAGGCTCAGCCCCCGCGTATTGATGGCGGCATAGACCCCGGCGTTCGTCCCGATGGTCTTGACCGTGATGTCAGCGTTCTGACCGGTGGTGATCGGCCCGTTGGGAACATAGACCAGGCTCCCATTGCCCGAGTTGGTCGAGGTGTTGTTGTAGCCGGTCATCATGACCTGCAGCTTCGCGTCGTCGCCCATCTGGATGCCGGTAGTGGAGCCCACCGAGAGTCCGCCGTTCGTGCTCGTCGTAGCTGCGTTGGGCGCATTCAGTATCAGAGAGGCGCCCGTATCCAGGGTGAAGGCCCCGCTGGTCGACGGAGCAGAGAACGCCCAGTTGCTCATGGCGCCACTGATGCTTGCAGACAGGGTGCATCCCGCTCCGATGTGGACGTCGCCCCCTGGCGCCTGATAGCCGTAGGTCGAGCTGGCGCCCGTGACGATCAGGTCCATCGTCGAGTTCGGGCCGTTGAGGTGGATCCCGCTGGCAGCTCCTGTCGAGGCAGGGTAGATCACCCCGCTCGTCCCGGTGTTGTTGCCGTTGATCCGGGCTGTGACCGCGGAGTTCGCGCCAACGGTGATGCCCGTCGACGCGGCGGCGTTACCCACATAGATCGCATTACCGTTGTAGTTGCTGGTCCCCGAGGCCGTGTTGATGGCGACCTCGACCGTCGAGTCGTCCCCGATGTTGAGCGCCGTACCAGCGTAGATCCCGCTGTTGCTCCCCGAGGGAAGCCCTGTGACCGCAACGTTGCAGTAGTTCCCGATCGTGATGCTCTGCGCGGCGCGGAACAGATCGGTGGAGGAGGTCCCCGTCGAGTCCGGCTCTTTTATGGTGACCGTCGTCGGTTGCGCTGCTGTTCCGTCCCCGATGGTGATCGCAGCGATATCGGTCCGGGTACTCCACGCGATGCCGCTGAAGTTGAAGGTCGCCCCTCCCCCGATGATCAAGGTGTTCGCCGCGACGTTGTTGTAGAGGAAGCCGTACGAGCCCGCGGGCGAGCTGATGTTGACGACCGCCCCGGGCTTGATCTCGACGTTACCCGGTGTCGTGTTGTTGTAGCTGTAATCGGATCTGATCACCGTGTGGGCCGTCGTCGCGCTGTTAACGGTGACCGTCCCCTC
This sequence comes from Actinomycetes bacterium, assembly GCA_009785855.1. Classification (GTDB taxonomy): domain Bacteria; phylum Actinomycetota; class Coriobacteriia; order WRKU01; family WQUG01; genus WQUG01. The sequence continues at coordinate 8,819 of WQUG01000106.1, read as the reverse complement.
GAAAACGACCCGGGCGGCCTCCGCCAGTTCCTCGGGCGTATCGGGTGCGCCGTTCTGGACGATCGTGATATCACAGTCCCGGTAGGTGACCGCACCATAGCGGTTGAAGGTCATCTGCGGACCGATGTAGGTGACGTTGTCATAGGTCAGATCAAGCCCGCGGACCGCATCGTTGATGTTCGGGAAGCCATAGTAGTCCTTACCATCCATGATGAGGTTCGTGAACGTGATGTTCTTGAGCGTACCCGTCGAGTTGATGAAGATGTTCCCCGTGGACGAGCCCGAAGGTGTCTCGGTAAGAGTATGGATCTGTCCCGTGCCCGGATCCTTGCCGTCGATCACCAGTCCGTCTGCCATCGCCGTGTTGATCTGGATGGGCGAGCTGACCGTGATATCAGCGGTCAACACGATGCCGGTCGTCGCGGAGTCGGTCAGCGCTGCGGAAAGCTCGGCATAGTTCCCGACCGGCGTGGCGCCAGCCGCAGCCGCCTTCCGGGGCGCGAGCACAAGCGGTGTCAGCGCCGCCGCGACCACACAGGTCGTTGTGACCAGCAGGGCGATCCTGCGTGCAAGGCTGCTCTTCTTCGTGTCTTTCATCGCTTCTCTGCTCCTGTTCCTGGATCATCGTTTCCCGCGCGAACGAACCTGGCCAGCATCTCGATGATGAACCAGAGCAGGACGATCGCCGCAAGCGGGAAGAGCACATAGCGCAGTGTCGCAACAAGCGGGTCGACCCTGAAACCGGTGATGACCGGGGCTATCCAGTTCATACGCCAGGCTTCTGTGCCGACGAAGTTGCGCCCCGTCACGAGCTGCGTGTCGGGGTGGCGGTTCGCATCCCCCTTGACGCGGGCCTGGGCGCCGTTGGCTTCAACGACCCGGTGGGTGACAAGCGCGTCTCCGCTACGATAGGTGATGACATCCCCCGGTTCGACCTGCGTGAAGTCTCCCTTGCGGATGATCACGATACTGTCCTGCTTGATGTAGGGACTCATCGAGCCCGTCAGAACGACCGCGGGTTTATACCCGAAGAGAAAGGCGTCGTTGCTGCTGCGGGACTGCATCGTGAAGCCCACCGTGAGCACCACGAGCGCGACCGCCCCCAGAAAGAGCAGCGTCGCGAAGACGCTCCCGATCCTTGTGAGCAGAGTCTTCTTGCGCGCGCTCATCGCTGCACCTCATCACGTCTGAGTCTGCGGGCGCGCGCGATCAGGAGCGCTGAGGCCATGACCAGGAACAGCGCGCTCGCGATCCAGGCGATCTGCAAGTCGCCGGCCGCCGGCAGAGATCTCGCCGGGGCCTGTGGACGCGCTCCCGGAGGTGTCGGTGTCACCGGGGCGTCGGGTTCCGGGTCGCCGTCGACCGCGCGGACCTCGAAGAGGTGGTCGACCAGATAGCGCGAGCCCTGAAGTCGGTTATCGCCGTCTGCGCGCATCCCGTAAGAGATGGTGACGGGCAGCTCGCCTCCTGCGGCGACCGTGTAATACGATGACGCATACCCCAGCGCCGCATCACAGCTTCCGGAGTAGACGAGACCGCCATCGATGCTGATCGAGACGTCGAGCGCGTCCAGCGCAAGCGTCGAGGCCCGATCGATAACATCGACGAGCGCGAACTCGACCGTTCTGCTGGTGTTGTTCTTCAGCAGGACCACCGCATTGCGCTGCTGTCCCGGGGCCATCGCGGGGTCGCTTATGACCATCACGTTCGGGGGACTCAGATGAAGCGTACCGTCGAAAGTCGCCGTCAGCACCGCGTCCGGGGACGTGGTCGCAGCTCCGGCAGGAAGCGCGATGGTCGCCAGTATAAGAGCGCACATCAGGCTTGTCAGTATGTGTTTGAAACGCTTCATCATCCCTTTCTTGTTCCTTCGTGTCGTATAAGACCGTGGTGGGAGGCCCCCTGTCCTCCGGGACAGGCTACAGGCTCCCGCCTGCTTCCCCCGTCTGTCACGGAGGATCCTCCCACCACGGTGCTATCACAGCAGACGATCAACGTCTGCGATGATCGTGAGTAGCGACGGTCCTACGGGATCGTGGTACCGTCAGAGGTCTCGTTGTAAGCGGGTACCGCATCAGTGGCAGCGCCGCCGAAGGTCACCGAGACCGTCTGCAGGCTGCTCCAGGCGACCGCAGAAGTATTGCGGTGCTGCTTGGCCTCGGCCAGGATGCTCAGGTCCACCGTCGCGCCCTGATAGGAGTTATCAGAACCGGGCAGCATGACGAGCACGTACTGGTTCGAGAGAACGTTGGTGCTGATGCCTGTCTCGGTCTCGGCGTTAGCGCCGGTACCGTTGAGCACGGCATCCGGAAGCACATAGGACGCGGTGATGACGCCCGTCGTCGCATCCGTTGCGACCGAGGTCGGCGCGATGGGCGAGGTCGAGGCGTTGGGGACCCAGTTGCCGGAAGCGTCCTGGGTACAGTCGCTCTGAGCATACAGGGTCCAGCCCATGGTGTTGGGGGCCGCGGTGAACGAGGCAACGCTGGAAGCCGGGGTCATCGTGACCTTCATGGTCTGACGGACATCGACGGACTTGTTCCCGGTATTGGTGACCGGAGCCGCGATAGCGCGGCCGTCACCCGGATTGAAGTTGTCGACGCCCTGCGGGTTGAGTAAGCTCAAGGCCGAGTCATCCAGCGTGATGCTGACCGTACCGGCGGTACCGCTTGCGGTGGCCGACGCGCGGTCGGTGAAGTACGCCAGGGTCGCGCCGATCAAAAGGGCGAGACAGGCGAGCGAGGCCGCAGCAGCGAACTTGATTCGTCTGTTCTTCGGTTTCATTGTTTGGTCCTCCTTAAGGATCAATCTTCTTTGCGTGTGGAAAGTCACTGGATGGCCTGGATCGAGACCAGGCTCCAATCACTATCCGTGGTGTTGCGATGCTGTTTGCCCTCGACGTACAGAGCAACGACCAGGGTCCGGCCCATAAAGCCCGCGGGGGCGTCTGGCGCGAAGGCGACTTTGAAGCTCTCAAGGTCGCTGGTCGCTCCCGGAATGGTCGCATCACCGGTCTCGGCGTTATCTCCCACGCCGTCGAGGGTCGCTCCCTTATAGGTATAGGAATACCCGTAGCGCACGCTGCCGGAAGCATTGGTGTACTTTACGTCTGACGTACCGATGGCGAGATAAGCGGACGGGTTCCCGGAGTTCAGATCCAGGGTGATGTCCTCGTCAGCCATGGTGGATGGATACAGATATATGAACGGCTGCTCAGCCCAGAGAGGAGAGTCTGCACTCTCGTCCTGGCTCTGAGTCAGACCGGGACCTTCGTTCCAATACAGTCGGATGGTATAGCGCAGATCGATCGACTTGTTGCCCGCGTTGGCGATACCCCACTGGAGCGTGTTGATGGCGCCGGGGTTCCAGACCGTCATCGACGAGCCTGAGATGGTCGTCTCAGAAGAGGCGGCTTCAGAAGCAAGCCACCTCAGACCTGGATCTTCTATCGCGATGGTCCCTGCCCTCGCGCCTCGGCGCGTCTGGTCGTTGTCGGTCATATACGCCAGGGTCGGCCTCAGGGTCAGCCCGAGCATCAGCACGGTGGCCAGGACGAGCAGAGCTGCGATACCTATACGTTTCCTCATCAGCGCGCACCTCACAGGGTCTCGACGCCCGCAGGCATCGAGGAGATGCCAAAGAGGGTCTGATACGCGTTGTTAGTCGCCTGTGAGGACTCGAGCGTCACCTGCATGTTCAGGCGGATGTCCATCCCCTCAGGTAGAACCGACGGATCCCGCAGCTGCAACGTGGCCGTGACAACTGACGTCGAGTCGGTGGGTTGTAGGATCTTGTTGTAGTAAAGGAAACCGTCCTTGTCGGTCCAGTCCGGAGCCGTCACGGTGATCGTGAAGTCAGAGGCCGGCAGCGCCAGAGGGCGCCACTCGTCGACGGTGTGGCCGGAGGCGTCCTGTCCGATGAAGTGGTATTCAGGACTGGCGAAGACCCGCGCACGAACATAGGCCATCGAGTCGCCCGTGTTCTCGCCAGTGAAGGTCTTGACGGTGTCGATCGGGGCGCCAAAGGCATCGGTGGTCGGGAAGTCCTCGCGTAGTTCAACGTGCACGAGACCCGTCTTCGCCGTCGCGACCTGCGTGGGTGCGACCGTCGTGAAGAACGCGTACACCGTCCCTGCGATCAGGAGCGCGCCCATAAGGACGCCTGCTATGATGGCTGCTTTCTTTATCGGTCTCACCTCTTCCGTCGTCGTGTTCCTTTCGCTAACGGATACCAGTCTGAGGCCTGTAGCAACTCTATAGTCAAGCGGTCGTCAAGAGCGAGGTGTATATTGGATTTTTTGCATCGGATTATTCCTGCGTTTAGTCACTTCTGTAAGTAATAGCGCAATTATATTCTTCATGCTGCATACTGTGATCGCAGGAAGTTGTGGAGGCGCTCTTCACAATCCGCCGGCGGACATCCCCCGAAGCCCCGGAACTTTCAAGCCGCTTGAAGGTTTCAGCGGGTTTTGTGCTCGACCGCCATGCTGATCTGCGCCAGATATCGACTGGGGTCCTGGGTGCAGATCTCGTCGTTGAGGTAGAGGACGAAGACCGGACCAGAGAGGGTCAGGCGATGCTTCCTGGCGTAGTCCTTCATCTTCTCGGGCGTATCGCCGAACTCGCCGTAATAGCCGCGAACATAGGCTGTCAGGTATCCGCCTGCTGCGCGCACCGCGTTTCCGCTGGGATCCAGCGAGAAGAAGCGTTGCGGCTCAGAGGGATGCGCGAAGAACTCCTCGGACGAGGCGTGGTACCCGCCGATGGGATAGTCGACGTTGATGCGCAACTCCGCAGCGCGGTCCCAGAAGCCGATGAAGGGCGCGTAGGCCTCCCGTTGTTCAGTCAGCTCCGCGTTGAGCGGGCCTAAGATGATCGCGCGTTCCGGCAGATCGACCACCTCGATCCTGGTCGTGTCCGCCTTCTGGCCCTGCTTGATGATCTCGCGGCGGGTGCGGATGACCGAATGAGCCTCGGTGAGGCTGCGGATCTCCTTGTCCAGCCGGTACTCCTGCTGATCGATCAGGTCCATGACGCTCTCTGGCGTGCGACTGCTCTCGATCTCGCTGATCTGCTTGAGGGGGACCCCGATGTTGCGCAACACCGTCACGAAGTTGACCGCGATGATCTGCCAGGGAGAGTAGTAGCGATACCCGGTGCTCTCGTCACGCTTGTCCGGCGAGAAGAGTCCGATCTCGTCCCAGTAGCGCAGCGTCGTGGTCTCGATGCCGGAAAGACGGGCGAACTCTTTGATGGAAAGGCTGTCCTTCATGATGCGGTGATCCGCTCAAGACCTCCCATATATGGCCGCAGCGCCTCGGGGATGATCACGCTCCCGTCGGCCTGCTGGTAGTTCTCCAGCAGCGCGGCGAGAGTGCGTCCAACGGCCAGACCGCTCCCGTTGAGGGTGTGCACCAAGCGCGAGCCCTTGAACTGCGCCGGGTCGCGGTACTTGATCTGCGCGCGGCGCGCCTGGAAGTCGCCGCAGTCGCTGCACGACGAGATCTCACGGTAGTCGTTCGAGCCCGGCATCCAGACCTCAAGATCGTAGGTCTTGGTCGCGCTGAAGCCCATGTCACCCGTACAAAGCACGATACGACGATAGGGCAGCTCCAGGAGCTCGAGGATCTTCTCTGCTTCAAGCGTCATGTGCTCGAGCTCGTCGGCACTGGTCTCGGGCGTGGCGAACTTGACCATCTCGACCTTGTCGAACTGGTGCACGCGGATCATGCCGCGCGTGTCGCGCCCGGCGCTGCCCGCCTCCTCGCGAAAGCAGGGCGTGTAGGCGACGTAGCGCAGCGGCAGCTGGGAGGCGTCAAGCACCTCGCCACGGTGGATGTTGGTGAGTACGACCTCGGCGGTCGGGATCAGGTAGAGCTTACCGGCCGTCTGGCAGACCTTGTCGCCCAGCGAGCAACCCTCGTTGGCGTCACTGGTCGTGGCGGTCTTGTAGAGGTCCTCCTCGAATTTGGGAAGCTGGCCGGTCCCGAAGAGGGTCTCGGTATTGGCAAGCGCCGGCGGCCACCATTCCTTGAAGCCGGCGTCCGCATGCGTGTCCAGCATGAAGTTGATGAGCGCCCGCTCCAGGCGCGCGCCGGCGCCGGCGAGCAGCACGAAGCGCGACTCGGCGAGCTTGACCGCGCGCTCGAAGTCGATGATGCCGAGCGCCGGGCCCAGATCCCAGTGGGCCTGGGGCTCGAAGTCGAAGTCACGGGGTGTGCCCCAGCGCTTGAGCTCGACGTTCTCTGTCTCGTCGGCGCCGACCGGTACCGTGGCGTCCGGCAGATTGGGGGCGGTGGCCAGGAGCTCATCGACGGCAGCCTGGGTCGCGCGCTGCGCGCTCTCGAGTATGGCGATCTGCTCGTTGATAGCGCGGACCTCTTCTTTGGACGCACTCGCCTTGTCTGCCTGACCCTGCTTCATGAGTTCCCCGATAGCTTTTGACGTCTCGTTGCGTCGAGCTTGCAGGGCCTCGAGCTCTGCGAGTACCTCGCGGCGCTTGAGATCGGCCGTCAGGAACGCGTCGACATCCCATGAGCTGTGGCGCGAACGCAGAGCGTCGCGGACGCGCTGTGGGTCGTCGCGGATCAGCTTGGCATCGAGCATCAGGATTCCTTTCATGAGAGAACGTTCTTATTCTAGCAGGTGCGCCCGTTCTGCTATCATGATACCGCGCGCAAGCGCACCCGCGGAGGGGTGGCAGAGCGGCTGAATGCGGCGGTCTCGAAAACCGTTAAGCCGGCCAACCCGGCTTCCGGGGTTCAAATCCCCGCCCCTCCGCCAGCTCTGCAGAACTTGAGCGGATTTGAACCCGTGAGGGCGAAACAGGCCAGTGGCCTGTTTCGGGCCGAGCGCAGCGAGGTCTGCAAACGCAAGCGTAGCGACGCGGTTGCCAAATCCCCGCCCCTCCGCCAGCTCTGCAGAACTTGAGCGGATTTGAACCCGTGAGGGCGAAACAGGCAGGAGGGACATGGCGGACATCGGACAACAGCGTGCCGCACTTGAGCGCATGATCGACCTTGCCCTGTTCCTGGCCGCCCATCCGGGCCAGCCGATCCCCGGCACGGTCATCAAGTCACAGCTCTATGATGCCCTGCAGGAGCGTCCTCAGGACCTGGGCGCATTCCGCCGCATGCTTGCCCGCGACCGCGTCGACCTCGAGGCCGCCGGGCTCGTCATCACCGCCGACCCGGAAGGCAACTACACCTTTGCGCCCGAAGCGAACTTCGCGCCAGCGCTCGACCTGCGACCCGCAGAGCGCGCTGCTGCTGCGCTGGCCGCCGCCGCGCTGATCGACGATCCGCTCTTTCCGCTGCCGGTCGCCCTGCGCGTGGCGCTGATCAAGCTCAGCCGCGTGCTCGACGACAACGGGGCCCTGCTCGACGGTGAGCTGGCCGCTCGCTCGAACCGCAGTGGTGGCGCCGAGCTGCCCGAGGTGGCGCGCTGGACCGGGATGATCCTGCATGCGCAACTTGAACGGCGGCGCCTGGAGCTCGATTATCGCGACGAGGCGGGTAACAAGTCGCTGCGGACCGTGGCGCCGTTCGGTCTGTTCCTCCTGAACAGTCAGTGGTATCTGGTCGGTGAGGACTCGCTGCGAGGCGCCGTCCGCGTCTTCGCGCTTGCGCGCATCAGGGATCTGCGGCTGACAGAAGAGGCCTTCGCCTTGCCCGACGACTTCTCGGTCGAACGCTGGCGCCAGCTTCCGTTCCGCCTGAGTGACGCTCCCCGTGATCGCGAAGCCTGTCTGATCATCCCCGCCGCGCGCCAGCGCGAGGTCGCGGAGATCACGCTCGGCAAAGGCGCCCTCGAACCCCGCGACGACGGCTCCCTGCTCTGGAAGATCCCCTATCCCTCGGCGCAACAGGAGCGACTCGTCCGCTACGCACTGGAGCAGGGCCTGAGTTTCACGGCGGACAGCCCCGAGGAGCTGACCGCTCTGCGTCGCGCGCTCGCGGAAGTGGAGCGCGTCCATGCCTGATCTCTCCGTCGGCCATCTGGAAGCGCTCTTCGCGGTGCTGAGCAGCCTCAAGCGCCACGACGTCATCGCCATCGACAAGCTGGCCGAGCGCCTGGGCGTCGAGGCGCCCGAGCTGCGCCGTGATCTCGAACTGCTGCAGTACAGCGGCGTGCCGCCCTTCGGCGGCGGCGACCTGCTGCCGATCGAGCTCGAGGATGACGTCCTGATGGTCACCGGCGCGATGCCGGCGCTGGACCGCCCGCTGCGTCTGGGTCTCGAGCAGGCCCTGGCGCTCGTGCTCGCGCTCGAGATCGCCGGCTACGCCCCGGACGACGAGCTGGTGGCGAAACTCAGTCAGGGGGCGCCGAAGCTCGACCTGGCCCAGATAGCCCGCACGCTGCGCGCCGGGCTTGCGGGGCATACGACCGCCGTCTTCGAGGCTGTCACGGAGGCGCTGACCGAGGATCGCGCGCTGCAGATCGACTATCGTCGCAGCGATGGCGAGCTGACGAGCCGCACCGTCGAGCCGCTGCTCCTGTTCACCGAGGGCGACCAGTGGTACGTCTGCGCGCACTGTCGCCTGCGCGGGCGCGTCTTGAACTTCCGCCTGAGCCGCATCGAGACCGCAGAGCTCGGCGAGGTCCTGGCCGAGGTCCTGGCCGAGGTCGACAGGGAGAGGGGTGGCGACAGGGGGTCAGGGACCGTGTCGCATCTGAAATGCGACACGGTCCCTGACCCCCTGTCGCCACCCCTCTCCCTGTCGACCTCGGCCAGGACCTCGCCGAGCTCTGCGGTCTCGATGCGGCTCAGGCGGAAGTTCAAGACGCGCTCGCGCAGGCGACAGTGCGCGCAGACGTACC
>WQUG01000105.1 GCA_009785855.1 Actinomycetes bacterium | reverse complement strand
CGTGGAAATCGCCGTAGAAGAACTCCATGTTGCGCACGAAGAAGGTGGTCTCTTCAGGCACCGACACCAGTGGCGTCGTATAGACCGTGCTCTCGTGGACAACCGCCGGAGTGAGCGGCCCTGCATGTGTGGGATCGAATGCCATGTCAGCGAACCTTCCGATAACGTCGTTGTATGAAATGGGCCAGGGAATTCAGCCCAAGGATAACGATCATGAGCATGAGCGCCGTGCCATAAGCCGCCGGCATGTTGATACCATCGACCGCCAGCATGTAGAGGTGCACCGCCATGGAGCGCCCGGAGTCCAGCGGGGTGAGCGGCAGGTTGATCGCCATGCCCATCGTGTAGAACACGACCGCAGTCTCCCCGATGGCGCGCCCCATCGCAAGCACGAGCCCCGTGATGATGCGCGGCATAGCCCAAGGCATGACGACCTTGCTCACCGTCTGCCACTTCGTCGCGCCCAGCCCGTAGCTGCCCCAGCGGATGTAGCGCGGCACCGCGCGGATGGCCTCCTCGGTCGCGCGCATGATGATCGGCAGCATAAGGAGCGCCAGAGACAGCGCCGCGGCGAGCATCGACATCTTCAGGTGCATCGCCTCGACGAAGAACGCCAGGCCGAAGAGACCCATGACGATCGACGGCACCGAGGCGAGCGAGTCGGCCGCAAAGCGGATGATCGTCACGATCCTGCCCTGCCGGGCATACTCTGCCAGATAGACCGCCGCAAGCACCGCGACCGGCGTCGCGATGAGCATGGCGAGTCCCGTCACATAGACCGTCGAGATGATCGTCGGCCAGATGCCGCCCTGAGCGGTGACGCCGTGCGGCCAGGTGAAGATGAACTTCGGCGAGATGGAGGGCGCGCCGTTGATGAGGACATACAGGATGATCAGCACGAGCGCGGCGACCGTGATGCCCGCCGCGACCCAGAGCACGCCCAGAGCTGCGTTGTTCGCGAGGCGCTCTCTGAAGCGCCGCCCCTGCTGCGCTTCAGTCCGTGCGGCCTTGTCCATGGCCTTCGGGCCAAGCTCTTTCAGGCGCTCCCGGTCTTCTGCGAAATATTCTCTCATGCGCGACTTACGCCTCCCTGTCTGTGTGCGACAGCAGGCGCACGATCAACACCAGCGCCATCGAGATGAGGAACAGCAGCGCTGCCATCCCGAAAAGCGCGGTCCGAAACGCCCCTGAAGAATAGCCCATACCCAAGACGATCTGACTGGTAAGAGTCGAGATCGGTTTGGTCAGCCCCGCGAACATCTGCGGCGCGTTGCCGACGATCATGAGCACCGCCATCGTCTCTCCGATAGCGCGCCCCATGCCCAGTATCGCCGCGTCGATGATGCCGATCTTGGCCGCCGGCAGGACGACCTTGTAGATGGTCTGCCACGGGGTCGCCCCCATGGCGAAACTCGCTTCGCGGATGCCCATGGGGATCGAGTCGAGGGCGTCTTCAGAAAGCATCGCGATGGTCGGCACGATCATGATGGAGAGCACGATCCATGCGGTCAGCGGACCGAAACCCGCCCCGCCGAACACTCTGCTGATGATCGGCGCCACCACGGTCACGCCGAAGAAGCCGTAGACGACCGAAGGGATCCCGGCCAGCAGCTCGACCGCTGGTCGGATGACCGCGCGCGCCTTGGGTCCCGCGACCTCCGAAAGGAAGAGCGCGGTCAGGATCGCGAGCGGCGCCCCGATAGCGAGCGCCCCGACCGTGACGACCACACTGCCGACGATGAAGGGTACGACGCCGAACTGCTCCTTGGCGACCGACCATTTCGTCCCGGCGATGAAGTTCAGGAACCCGATCTCTTTGAAGAGAGGCACCGCCTTGACCGCGACGAACGCGAATATCAGCACCACCCCGAGCACCGCGACGATGGCGCAGAGGAAGAACAACAGCAGCAGCGCGCGCTCTTTGATCTGCGTGGCGCGCGAGACCATGATCAGCTCGGCCTTCTTGTACTGGGGCGTTGTCTCAGCCAGGTCCGGAGCCCTCAGTGAGTCGTCCTGCTGGCGCAGAGGAAGCCGCGGCGCCATCATCTCTCACCCCCTGTGACCGGTAGATATCCGGCGTCACGCACTGGCCCCTGCTGGATGGCGTCCGAGAGGACGTAGTCGATATAACCCTGCGCTTCAGGACTGATGTCTGCGCGCGCCAGGAAATAGAGCGAGCGCGACAGGGGATACTTGTTCGAAGCGATGTTAGCCGGAGACGGAGGGATCCCGTTGATGTTCAGCGCGCGCACCTGTTTGTTGACAAAGCCCTCAGAGATGTAGCCGATGGCTCCCTTGGTGCGGCTGATGACCTCGCGCACCTGCCCGGTCCCCGGCAGCACAACAGCATCCAGGCTGAAGGGCGTATCGCCCATCACGAAGCTCGTGAAGGCGTCGCGCGTTCCTGATGATTCATCACGATTGACCAGGACGATCGGCTCATCAGGCCCACCGACCTCGTTCCAGTTCGTGATCTTGCCCGCGTAGATGTCACGCAGGTCGTTGAGTTGCAGGTTTGTCACCGTATTGGCAGGATTGACCACCACCGCGATGCCGTCGTGCGCGATCGGGATGACGGTCAAGCCGAGTTTCTTCTCTTCGTCTTTGAGGCTGCGCGAGCTGGTCCCGATGTCGGCGGTCTTCGTGATGCCGACCGCTTCGATACCCGCTGAAGAGCCCAATCCGCTGACCAGCACCGATACCTCGGGGTGCGCTTTGTGGTAATCCTCCCCCGCGACCTCCGCGATGGGCTCGACCGTCGTCGATCCGCTGACGACGATGCCGGTGCTGCCCCTCGTGCAGCCGCTCAGGCTGAGAGCGAGCACCAGAAGCAGGGCCAGGATGCTCCCCTTCATTTTAACCATGGTCAGGCTCTCCTTCCTGCGGGAGCAGGCAGGCAAGCGCCGCCTGGCGCCCGGTAGTGCCTCCACTCGCGCGGTAAGAGAAGAACAGCGTGCGGTTCTCCACTGTGTCTTCACCGAGGATCG
>WQUG01000104.1 GCA_009785855.1 Actinomycetes bacterium | reverse complement strand
TCCAGGGTCAGACTCCCCTGCGCCAGCACGTTGATCCCGCCGGCCGGGGTGTTACCCGTCGTCTGGGTCGTTCCCTGCAAGGTGATGTCCTCCAGCGTCAACGAGCCTCCGGCGCTGAGCGTGAAGTGCCGGGCGCCGACCGTGTTGGTGATCGTCGCCGTGACGCCTGACGCTGAAGTGAGCAGGACGTGTTTATTGATGGCCAGGTTCGTTATCGTGTCGTCCTGACCGGCGATGATCGTATAATCAGCGCCCGCGTCATTGTTGATGGCGGTGATCGCGTCGGTCAGGGTGTTGTAGGAGTCGTTCAGGTCGCCGCTCACCTCGAAGGGCAGCGCGGCTGACATCAAAGCGACCTTGAGGTTCAGAGGCGTGCTCGTCGCGGGCGAAGATGTCTCGATCGTCGGGATCGTGGCCGCAGCAGGGGTCGTCTCTGTGCTTTCGGCTGCAAGAGACGCTGCGCCCTGGGGGGCCGCTAAGACCACAGAAGACGCCGCCGCCTGAAAGGGGAACACCAACATGAGCGCGACGAACACACGCACGATCCGCGTGATCATCGGTGACCAACAAGGTTTCTTATCGCATCTCAAGCTCATAGAGAGCTCCCTTTCTGTTCGCGAACATCACTACTCGAAAAATCGATACACCTTAATACTAGAGTGCGGTCGTTTCGCGTACCATGCCGCAAGGGCAGTTGATGTGCTTTCGCAAAACTACATGCGTTACGGGAAGACCCGGGCGCGATGCCAGAGCATGATAAGAGGACGGTTTCTACCAACCTTAGAATTTTATTGTAGATTTCTAGGTTTCATGGTATCGTGGAGTGCGTGCATATGGCAGGACCTGAAGAAAGAAGGAGACCGGCTGATGATCCGCCCGCGGATGAACGCCCTGTTATACAACGCGATACAGAGACCACTGGTGATCGTCTGCGCACCGACCGGCTACGGCAAGACACGCGCGGTCTCTGACTTCTTGCGCGAAGGCGCCCTCGACTGCGCATGGATCCAGGCCTCCCAACGCGACAACCTGGCGCCTCGTCTCTGGGAGACCCTGACTCACCGGCGTCCCCTGACGGTCATCGATGACTTCCACCTGATCGTGGACCCCGTCGCCCTCGCCTTCCTCGATCGCTTCATCCACGACGCGCCTGAGGACCGCTCGCTCATCCTGATCACGCGGGAGAACCCCCGCGTCGACCTCAGCGATCTGCGCGCCAGAGGCCTCGTGAGCGAGCTGCAGGAAGACGAGTTGAAGTTCACGGACCACGAGCTGGCCAGCTATCTGCAGCAACAGGGCATCCCGGTCGAGCCGCGCGTCCGCTACGAGATCTCCCGCGACACCGACGGCTGGGCGCTGGCCATCGATCTGATCGCGCGTTGCCTGAAGCGCGCGCCCGGTTACCGCGGCTATGCGCAAAGCGCCATGAAACGGACCGTCTTCGAGCTGATGGAGAGCGAGGCCTTCGACCCGGCCTCAGAGCAGCTGTTCCGGGACTTCCTGCGCAGCAAAACAAGAGTGTGCTAGGATAAGAAGAGCTCGCGGCAGATCCGTCGCGGGTTTTGACAACTGGATATAAGCAGGTGGTTGCCGAAAGGCAGTAACAAGGAATCCGGTGTGAGACCGGAGCTGCAGACCACAACTGTGAATGCCATCAGGCTGGGCACGTTGCCACTGTCGACTCTGTAGCGGAGCGATGGGAAGGCGCCCAAGCTTAAGGGCATGAGCCAGGAGACTTACCCTCTGCTTTCCATCACGCACGTTCTTGGGTTCACGAAGAAGGGAAGCGACATGAAACATCTTTCAACTCGGATCATCACTGTTCTGGCTCTGCTGCTGGCGCTCTGCCTGCCGGCCGGTGCGTTCGCTGTGGCGAGCGCGCCCAGCGCAGGCACGGTGGACGCACTCGCCGGACAGATCGCCGCTTACGAGAGCGCCCAGCTGGCCGCGCTGTCCGGAGGTCCGACCTATGGCAACGAGTGGGCGCTGATGGCGCTGGCGCGCGCAGGCAAGCTGCCCGATACTCTGAAGCAGCAGTATCTGAACAACCTGGCTCTGTACCTCAAGGCGCACGGAGGCTCGCTGGGCTCGACCGTCACCGACTACGACCGCGTGATCCTGGCGCTGACCGCGATGGGAGTCGACGCGACGAGTTTCAACGGCATCGACTTGACGGCTCCGTTAGCTGATCTCACCGCCATCAACAGCCAGGGAGTCAGCGGCACGATCTACGCGCTGCTCGCCCTCGATAGCCATGCCTACCCGATCCCGACCCTGGCCGCCGGTTCTTCCGGGACTCAGACGACACGCCCGGCTCTGGTCCAGGCGGTGGTCGCGGCGCAGCTGAGCGGCGGAGGCTGGAACTGGGGCTTCGGAACAGCAGCGGACCCGGATCTCACCAGCATGGCGCTGTGTGCGCTGGCGCCCTACTATCACGGGGGCGACTCGGCTGTCGATGCTGCGGTCGACGACGGCCTGGCGCAACTCAGCGCGATCCAGGACGACGCCACGGCCGGATTTGCCGCCGACTGGGCGCCCGCGCCCGGCTCAGAGAGCAGCGCGCAGGCGCTGGTCGCGCTGAGCAGCCTGGGCATCGGGGTCGATGACGCGCGCTTCGTCAAGGCGGGCGGCAGCCTCTATGACTCGCTTGCGGGCTTTGCGATCGATGCCGGGTCGGGTGCTCAGGCCTTCGTCGACTATGCCGGAGACACCACGCCCAGCGGCATGGCCACCGAGCAGGGTCTCTACGCGCTGGTCGCCCTCTCCAGGTCGCTGACGGGCGCGAACCGCCTCTATGACATGACGGATGTGACGCTCGCGCCGTTCGTACTCAAATCCGACGACGGAGGCGGGGGCACGCCGAAAACGCCCGGCACGCCGCAGAAGCCTGCGCTGGATAAGCCCGCCGCGGAAAGCGCTGCCGCCACTGGATCGAACCCGCTTCCGCAGGTCGGAGACGGGACGGTCATCGCGACCCTGTCGCTGGCTGCAGCCGCGCTTGCTGCAGGATCGCTGCTCGTGGCCACGGGCCGCCGGAGCTGGTCGCGATGAAGCCCCGTTGGCACATCCCCCTGCAGCGACGGACCGCGCGCTTACTTGTCCTGGGCCTTGCTCTTCTCGTCGTCGGCGCGACGCTCGTCATCGGAGTCGTCACCTTGCGCCAGAGGACCGCTGCGACCTGCACGACCTGCACGCCCGTCGTAGCGCCGGCCAGCAGCGAGACGAGCGGAGCTTCTGCGGTGACCACCAGCTCCTCGCGGGCGAAACCCGCGTCTGGCGCCAGCAAGACCAGGACTCCCGGAACTGCGCAGAAGCAGGCAGGGCGAACAGCCCCGTCCGGGACCCCCGGTGGGTCTGCGGCAAAGCCCGCGCCGAGCCCCGGCGCCAGCGCGTCGACCCCAGCTCCGAAACCTGCCCCCGCGCCCGCGCCCGCGCCCGTGCCTGCCGCGACCGTCACGATCTCGATCGACTGCCGCACGGTGCCCTCCGTCGGCATGATACTTTCTGCACGCAGCGTCACGCTCAGGGCCGGAGACACCGTCTACGCCGTCCTGCAGCGTGCCTGCAGCAGCGCCGGCATCGCCCTGGACACCGCGCAATACCCGGGAAGTGGCGTCTACATCAGAGGCATCGGGGGGGTGAGCGAGCGCGCCCATGGGCCGCTTTCGGGCTGGCTCTACAGCGTGAACGGGGCCTTCGCGGGCGTCGGTTGCAGCAACTATAGCGTTTCTGCCGGCGACGTGATCGTTTTCCGCTACACCTGCAACGGGGGCTCTGATGTCGGCCGCTGAGGACCTGCACCCGGCGACCGTCCTGGTGTTCTTCGCGCTGGTGATCTCGCTTACGGTGTTCATCCTGCATCCGGTCGTTGTGAGCTGCTCGTTCGTGGGGGCTCTGCTCTTCTCGGCGCTGCTGCGGGGGCTGCGCGCGACCGGCAAGCTGCTCGCCGGACTGCTGGTGCTGGCGGCCTTCGCGGTCGCGCTCAACGTCCTGTTCGCGGCAGGGACCCTGCGCTACGGACTCGTGCTTGCGGTCATGCTCGCGGCGGCGCTGCTGTGGTTCTCCTGCTACAACGTCGTCGTCACCCCCGATACGTTCCTTGCGACCGTCGGGCGGATCGTGCCGTCACTGGCGCTCACGATCTCGTTGGCGCTGCGCTTCGTGCCCCGCTACCTGCGGCAGCTGAAACGCATCGCCGCCGCCCAGCGGGGCCTGGGCAAAGAGGCGGGACGCGGCCTCCGTGCCCGGCTCGAACAGGGGTTCGCGACCCTGGCGATACTGACCAACTGGGCCTTCGAGTCAGCGCTCGATACTGCGGACTCGATGCGCGCGCGCGGCTATGGCACGGGCGGACGCAGCGCTTATGCGCCCTGGCGCTTCACCCGACGCGATGGCCTCGTGCTGGCGATCATCCTGGCCTGCGCCGCGCTGGTCGTCCTGTCCTCAGCCACCGGCGCGCTTTCGGTACGCTTCCTGCCCAGCTTCCAGATGAGCGCGCCCATCGCAGCCACCGTCGCCTTCGCACTCCTCTGCCTGCTACCCGCCCTCCTGGAGCTGCGAAAGGAGCTGGTGTGGCGTACCTTGAGCTCGCGGATCTGAGCTTCAGCTATCCGGATGCGCGGGCGCCCGCGCTCGCAGGGCTCGACCTGCGCATCGACGCGGGAGAGTTCATCGTGCTCTGCGGTGCTTCCGGCAGCGGCAAGACCACGTTGCTGCGCCAGCTCAAGCCCGCACTGGCCCCCGCCGGCAAGCGTTCCGGCCAGCTAAGTCTGGGAGGGCGCCCGCTCGACGAGTCGCCCGCAGACGAGGTCGGCTTCATCCTCCAGGACCCCGAGAGCCAGATCGTCACCGACCAGGTCTGGCGCGAGCTGGCCTTTGGGCTCGAGAATCTGGGGCTGCCGACACGCGAGATCCGGCTGCGCACCTCAGAGATGGCGAGCTTCTTCGGCATCGGTGAGTGGTTCGAGCGCCCTGTGGACGCACTCTCCGGCGGACAGAAGCAGCTGCTGAACCTGGCCGCGATCATGGCGATGCGCCCCGCGCTGCTGCTCGCTGACGAGCCGACCTCGCAGCTTGACCCGATCGCGGCGGCGGACTTCCTGGGGGCCCTGCGGCGGACCTGCGACGAGACCGGCACGACGATCATCATCTCCGAGCAGCGCCTGGAAGAGGTCCTGCCCCTGGCAAGCCGCGTGCTCGTCCTTGAGGGCGGACGCCTGATCGCGGACGCTCCTCCCGCGCACATCGGCGCCGAGCTTCTGCGGACAGGCAGCCCGCTCTTCGCGGCGCTGCCCGCCCCCATCCGCCTGTTCCATGCGCTGGAGAAAGAGACGGCGAGTGCGCCCATCACGGTCCGCGAGGGCCGGGGGTACCTGCAAAAAAAGCTGGCAGCTCGGAGTGGAGTGCTTGGCGTATCGGCTCCCGCGGCGGAAGCCGATACGCCGCCCGCGCCGCTCCTCACCCTGCATGAAGTCTACTTCCGCTATGAGCGCAGCGCGCTGGATGTCCTGCGCGGGATGGATCTGGAGGTCCGCCCCAACGAGCTCTGTGCGATCATGGGTGGCAACGCCGCGGGCAAGACCACGCTGCTCGGCGTTGTCGCCGGGCTGCTCAAGCCCTGGCGCGGGCGCGTGCGACAGGGGGCCGGGGGTGCTGTCGCATTGCGACAGGGGGCCGGGGGTGCTGTCGCATTGCTCCCCCAGGATCCGCGCCTGCTCTTCACGCGCAGCACGGTCCGCGAGGAGCTCGAAGCGAACAGCCGCGACGCACAGCAACTCGAAGACGTCATCGCACAGTGCGAGATCACAGAGCTGCTCGACCGTCATCCCTTCGACGTGAGCGGCGGCGAGGCGCAGCGCATCGCGCTGGCAGACGTCCTGCTCACCCGTCCCCGCCTGCTGCTCCTCGACGAACCGACCAAGGGCATGGACGCGGCCTTCAAACAGCGCTTCGCCGCGCTGTTGCGTGAACTCATCGACCAACAGGGCCTGAGTGTGCTCATGGTCTCGCATGACATCGAGTTCTGCGCGCGCCACGCCGACCGCTGCTGCCTGCTCTTCGAGGGACAGATCACTGCTGAAGGCACGCCGCGGGAGTTCTTCACCAACCTGGACTACTACACCACCGCCGCACGCCGCATCAGCCGCGGACTCGTGCCCGACGCCATCACCGTCGACGACATCCTCGCGGGGGTGTCTGCATGATCTTCTTCCTGAAACATCACTACTACCTCGTCAGCATGGTCCTGGCTGGCGTCGCGCTGCTCCTGTTCGCGCTGGATTTCGAGCGTCGCCGCCCGAACACCCGCGAGCTCGTGCTGATCGCGGTGCTCGTGGCCCTTGCCGTGGCCAGTCGCGCCGCGTTCTTCATGCTGCCGCAGGTCAAGCCCATGATGGCCATCGTGATCATCGCGGGAGTCGTTCTGGGGGCACGCGCCGGGCTGACCGTGGGCGCACTCTCAGGCCTTGTCTCGAACTTCATCTTCGGGCAGGGGCCCTGGACGCCCTGGCAGATGCTCGGTTTCGCGCTGGTCGGTTGTCTGGCGGGGCTGCTTTTCGCGGCGCACCGCCTGCCACGCAACCGCTGGCTGATGGCGCTGGTCGGCGCCGTTGCGACCTTCGTCATCTACGGCCTGATCGTCGACACCTCCTCGGTCCTGCTCTTCACGCAGGACCTCAGCTGGCGCAGCGCCTGGCCCGTCTATGTCGCCGGCGTACCCTTCAACGCGATCCACGCCGCCACGACGGCTCTGTTCCTGGCGCTCTTCGGCCCGATGCTCGCCTCCGCCCTGACCCGCGTCAAGAAGAAGTATGGCCTGCGCTGACCAGTTCGATTGTCTACGCAGCGCGGAGACGATCACCGGTGTATCAAAAGTTCACGTACAAGATACAGTCAATTCTCTACGCAGTGCGTATACAATCCCCTGAGAGCGGACTCGATTCCCTGATTCAATTTTGAGTTGCGCGAGCGCGAGGCCTCCTGATGCATCAAAATCCGACTTACGCGTGGTGTTTTCTTTCAGCGAGCCCGAAAACGGGCAGTTTGAGGGCTTTTTTGACAGGTTTTGAGCTGTCGACCTCGCGTAAGCCCGATTCTTATGCAAAAAATCCAGTATCACAGCCCGTCTTGGAACCCGATGCCGCAGTGAGCGCCGTCGCAGTAGGGCTTGATCCGGCTGGCGCCGCAGCGGCAGAGCGTGACGCGGTTGCGCGGCTCGTAGGGCTGGCCATCGGCGCCGAAAACGGGCACGCCCCCGCGCACCCAGAGCGCCGAGCTGATACCCGGCTGCGGGCCTTCCAGCAGCGCGATGCTGGGTTCCAGATCCAGCTCCTCTGCTTCCCCCCGCGCATCGACGAACATCACGAGGCGCCCTGAAGGACACTGCGACGCCGACCGGCGCGCTGACGCGGCCGCAGCTTCGCCTGCCTCACCGGGGTCGGCGGAGTGCTCGGTCTCTGCCCAGGTGCGGCGATCCTGATGACAGAAGCTCGCGCCCATACAGTAGCGCTGAGCGTCCAGCAAAGTGATGCCGGCGCCCAGCGTCGCCTGCGCGTCGTCGAAGAAGTCCCGATGCCCGGCGGTCTCGGCGCCGTCGAAGCCGCTGACGCCGTGCGCCCCGTCGCAGAAGGGCTTGTTCTTACTCGCACCGCAGCGGCAGAGCGCGTAGGTCTCCTGCACAGGATAGCGATGAACCTCGCGATACGCGACCGCCGCCCCGGCTCCATCAGTCACGATCTCAAGGCGCAGCAGCGGCACGCTCCCCCGCACGATATACGGGCCGTTCTCCTGGATGTCGATCCGCATCGCCCTCACCACTCCAGCCCGACTTCCGGGTTTGCCTCGTCCAGCAGTGCCACGCGCGTTGTGCCTCCCAGATGACGCTCGATACCCTGCACAAGCGCCTCGGCCGCCGCCTGGACCTTCTCACCCGCGCCGGTCGCCGGTACGTCCTCGATGAAGAGCACGCAGTTGCGGGTATCGACCGTGAGCTTGGTGAGGTCGGACTCGCGGTAGTTGAAGCTGCCGCAGAGGATCGTCTTCCCGCTGACGTAGATGACCTCGCCGGGCAAGGGGTGTTCCATCTCCGTCTCGCCCAGCGGCACGAACTCCTCGTCGCCGGTCGCGCGGGTCAGGATGATATCCTCGTCGAGTACGTCCAGGTTCTCGCCGCCGTAGGGCAGCTCGAAGGTCAGCGACAGCAGGTTGTAGAGATCGACGATCGGGTTGATGCTGGCCGGCAGCTTGCCTTTCAGTGCGCGGCGGATCAGCGCCTCGACCGAACAGCGGTTACGCTTCTCACCGAAGCGCTTGTAGGCGTCGCGCCAGGCGCGGATCACCGGGTACTGCGCCAGCTCGACGCCGTCGAGCTCATCGCACAGGCGCCGCTCCTGCTCCGCGAACTCAGCGCTCAGATCCAGTGTGCCGCTGTTGTCGAAGTCGCGCGCCACCACCACCGCGATGCGCAGCCC
>WQUG01000103.1 GCA_009785855.1 Actinomycetes bacterium | reverse complement strand
CAGCGGCGCGCGCACAAGTACCGCGCCGTCGTCGCGCACTTCCAGCGCCAGCGTCCGCCGCCGGCTGCGCCGTATCTCGATATCGCCCTGAGCCATGTACCCGTGCTACTTTGCCGGGTCTTTGAAAAAGTGCCTGAACGTAGCGACCAGGGGAGGAGCGAACAGGAGTAGCAGCGCGGCGTTCAGCAGAGCGTTCGCGGGATGACCAGCCGAGAGCGAGAGGCCGGAATCAAGCACGAACCAGGCAAGTATCGGGACCGCGATCATCAGCCATCCCTCACGTCTGCCCTCGCTGAACGGCCCCCTGATCGCGAACAGGAGCGCCGTGCCCCAGCCGATGATCGTAGCGCCAAGTACCCCGTATACAAATGAGATATAGTGGCTTGCCTCCGGGCCGAATCGATCAGTCGCAGAAGTGCTTCCAAAGATGAGATAGCTGAACACCTGCCTGGTCAGGGCAGGAAGGACAAGCAGCGCCAGCCCGAAACACACAAGAAACGATGCGGCGGCGATAAGCCAATACCGCCAGATCCTCTTTGGTTCTCTCTTCATTGTCATCGCGCACCTCCAGCGCTAGCTCCGTCGTATCTCGATATCGCGTCGGTCCATGCTTTCGATTGTAGCGGGTTTTGCAGGCTTTTCCTGACGAAGGATTAACGTCATCTGACAAGGCGCTGCGGAGCGTAGCGTACTAACGCTACGTAAGCTCCGCAGGAACGCGGTCAGATGGCGTTAAGACGAGACAGGTGGTGCCGGAGGAGGGATTTGAACCCTCACGCCCTTGCGGACAACGGATTTTGAGTCCGTCGCGTCTGCCATTCCGCCACTCCGGCCAGAAGTGGATAAGCGCTTGCCAGTATAGCGTAACGGGAGCGCGACCCGCTAGCCAGCGATCTGCCAGGCTCCCCCCGCCTCACGCGCCAGAAAGCCCTCGCGGGCCAGCTCCTCGAGCACCGCGTCGCAGACCTCGACCGGCAGCTCGCAGGCGGCGGCCAGCTGCTCGGCCCGCGACCCGGGATCTGCCAGCACTGCTGCCAGCAGGCGCGCGCGCTTCTGGCGCCAGGAGCCCTCGAAAGCGCTCTGGCGCGTGTGGTGTCGGCTGCGCCGCGAGGGGTTCTCTACGCTGCGCTTGAGCCAGGCGCCGACATCCAGCAGGGCATAGTTCCACGCGCGCGCGCTGATACCGGCCGCGTGCGCGAGCTCCGCGCAGCGCTCGACGAGCGCGCCCAACTCCCGGTCGCTCACGCCCTCGGCTTCGGGGAACAGCTCATGCAGGAACACGGCGCGCACGTTGGTCTCCAGATAGGCGGCCGGCTCATCCCACGCGAAGGCCCGCAGGCCGGCAGCCGTCGCCGGTCCGATGCCGGGCAGCGCCTTCAGCGCGCCTGCGTCGCGCGGCAGCCGCCCGCCCAGCTCCTCGCTCACGATCTCGGCCGTGCGCTTCAGCGCGAGGGCGCGGCGGTTGTAACCGAGCCCCTGCCAGGCGCCCAGTACGTCGGCGACGCTGGCTGCGGCCAGGGCGTCGAAGGTGGGGAAGCGCTCCATCCAGGCGCCCCAGTAGCGCTCGACGCGCGCGGTCTGGGTCTGCTGGAGCATGACCTCGCTGACGAGCACCGCGTAGGGCTCATGACTGCGGCGCCAGCTGAAGTCGCGGTAAAGGCGCGCGCCCTCGGCTAGCACGCGCGTGATGAAAGCGCGCAGCTCGGCGTCGTCTGCTTGTGGGATCGTCTGCATGTTTATAATGGTACTACCTTGAAGGGAGTCATCCGTGTCCGTTCTGAGCATCACTGATAAGAAGGGTCGCGTCGCCCGCCTGCCCGCGTTCGCCCCGGGCGCGCTCATCGATACGCACGCGCACCTCGGCATGCTGCGCGAGCCAGCGCCGTGTCTGGCGCGCGCTGCGGTCGCTGGTCTGGGCGCACTCGTCACGATCTGTGACCCGGGCGAGAAGACGGGGGAGGTCGCCCTGACCTATGAGTCCCTGGACGTTTGGCGCGGCGAGGCGCGGCGCATCCTTGAGGCGAACGGCCGCGGCGATCTGGCCGTTCCGGAGATCCGCGTGCTCATCGGCTTGCATCCGCATCACGCGCGCTTCTGGTCGGCCGACATCGAGGCGCAGATCCGTGCGCGCGCGGCCGATCCGCGTACGGTCGGCCTGGGCGAGATGGGCCTCGACTACCACTACGACCACTCGCCGCGCGAGCAACAGCGCGCGGTGTTCGCTGCCGAGCTGCGCCTGGCCCACGAGCTCGATCTGCCGGTCTGCCTGCATCTGCGCGAGGCCCACGACGACGGCCTGCGCATCCTGCGCGAAGTCGGCGTCCCGCCGCGCGGGGCGGTGCTGCACTGCTTCAACCTCGACTACGAGGTGGCTGCGCCCTTCATCGAGCTGGGCTGTGTGCTGGGCTTCGACGGCCCGCTCACCTTCAAGAAGGCCGACGAGGTCCGCGCGGCCGCCCGTCAGGCGCCGGCCGGAAGCATCATGGTCGAGACCGACGCGCCCTTCATGGCGCCCGAACCGCTGCGCGGCAGCACCTGCGAGCCGGCCCACGTGGCCTTCATCGCCGCGCGCCTGGCCGAGGTCCGCGGGGTCACGCTGGCAGAGATCGCCGCCCAGACCACGGCACGGGCCCGGGAGTTGTACGGCCTGTGAACCTCACGCTCATCGAGGGCAGCCCCCGCCGTGGCGGCAACACCGCGACGCTCGCCGTGAGCCTTGCGCGCCAGCTCCAGCGCTCCGGCAGCGCGGTGCAGCGCTTCTCGGTCGCCGAGCAACACTTCGCTCCCTGTACGGGCTGCAACGCCTGCCTGGATACCGGCGAGTGCGTCCAGCGCAGCGAAGGTGACGCCACGGGCGAGCTCTACGCGGCGCTCGATACCTGCGACGCCCTGCTCTGGGTCACGCCGCTCTACTTCGCCGGGGTCCCCGCCCAGCTCAAGGCGCTGATCGATCGCTTCCAGATCTACTACGGACGCCGTCTGGCTGACGGAGGGGCCGGAGAACCGGGGGGACAGGCACCGTGGTCCCATATATCTTGCAGGTCT
>WQUG01000102.1 GCA_009785855.1 Actinomycetes bacterium | reverse complement strand
CAAATGCGACACGGTCCCTGACCCCCTGTCGCCACCCCCTGTCGCCCCCGGTGCCTGTCCCCCTGGTCCCCCCGCTCGCAGGTCCCGTCTTACGCCGGTCTTACGTGTTTTCAGCGGTCGGGGGGGTCTGCGAACCCGAAACGACGCTCAGAAGCGACAACGTTACCTCACGGATGCCTGAAAACACAACCCACTGTGGTATAATTAATAGTCCCTACCAGATATGGTAGGTTCAGCTGTTCACACCCCCATAGCGCACCCACTGAAAAGGAGCGATCTGTGCCGAAGAAAGACTCGCATTATACCGGTAAGGACATCCAGGTACTCGAAGGGCTCGAGGCGGTCCGCAAACGCCCCGGCATGTACATCGGCAGCACCGGTCCGATCGGGCTGCACCACCTGGTCTATGAGGTCGTCGACAACTCGGTCGACGAGGCCCTGGCGGGCTACGCGACCACCGTCGACGTCACGATCGCGACCGATGGCAGCCTCACGGTCATCGACAACGGGCGCGGCATCCCGGTCGACAAGCACCCCAAGATGAAGAAGCCCACTCTCGAGGTCGTCATGACGATACTGCACGCCGGCGGGAAGTTCGGCGGCGACGGCTACAAGGTCTCGGGCGGCCTGCACGGGGTGGGAGTAAGCGTCGTGAACGCACTCTCCACCCGTCTTGACGTCGAGGTCAAACGTGACGGGCAGATCTGGGCCCAGAGCTATGAGCGGGGCAAACCGACTGGTCCGGTCAAGGCCATCGGCAAGAGCAAGGCCACGGGCGCCAAGATCACGTTCTGGCCCGATCCGGAGATCTTCGAGACGACCGACTTCGACTACGACACCCTGCTCACGCACCTGCGCGAGACGGCTTTCCTCAACAAGAACCTCAAGATCACGCTCACCGACGAGCGTGAGCTGGAGCCGCGCAAGATCGAGTTCAAGTACGCCGACGGCATCAAGGACTTCGTCAAGTACCTCAACCGCAACCGCGAGACGGTCAACAGCAAGATCATCTACCTGAACAGCACGGTCGACGGCAACTCGGTCGAGGTCGCGCTGCAGTGGAACCAGAGCTACAGCGATTCGACGCTCGCCTTTGCCAACAACATCAACACGACCGAGGGCGGCGCCCATCTGGAGGGCTTCAAGAACGCGCTGACCCGCACGATCAACGACTACGCGCGGCGCCAGAACATCCTCAAAGAGAAGGACGACAACCTCAGCGGCGACGACATCCGCGAGGGGCTCTGCGCCGTGCTTTCCGTGAAGCTGACCGATCCGCAGTTCGAAGGCCAGACCAAGACCAAGCTCGGCAACACCTTCATGCGCGGCCTGGTGCAGAACGTCGTCACGCAGGGCCTGGCGGAGTTCCTGGAAGAGAACCCGCGCCCCGCGCGCGCCATCGTGAACAAGGCCGCCCAGGCGAGCAAGGCCCGCGCCGCCGCGCGCAAGGCCCGCGAGGCCACGCGTCGCAAGGGGCTGCTCGAGAGCTCGGCTCTGCCGGGCAAGCTCGCGGACTGCTCGATCGCCGACGCCTCGCTTTCCGAGATCTACCTCGTCGAGGGCGACTCGGCCGGCGGCTCGGCCAAGCAGGCCCGCGACCGCAGCTTCCAGGCGATCCTGCCTTTGCGCGGCAAGATCCTGAACGTCGAACGCGCCGGGCTGACCCGGGCGCTCTCTTCCGAGGAGATCCAGGCGATGATCACGGCCATGGGTACCGGCGTGGGGGAGGACTACGACATCACCAAGGCGCGCTATCACAAGTGCATCATCATGACGGACGCCGACGTCGACGGCGCCCACATCCGCATCCTGATCCTGACCTTCTTCTATCGCTTCATGCGCGAGGCCATCGAGCAGGGCTACGTCTACATCGCGCAACCGCCGCTCTACAAGCTGTCGGCGGGGCGCAAGTCGGACTACGCCTACTCTGACAAGCAGCTGCAGGAACTCATCAAGAAGCTTCCGGAGAACAGCAAGTACAGCGTCCAGCGCTACAAAGGCCTGGGCGAGATGAACCCGGAGCAGCTCTGGGAGACGACCATGGACCCGGCGACGCGCACGCTGCTGCAGGTGACGATCCCCGACGCGATGGCCGCCGAGGACGCCGTGAGCGACCTGATGGGCGGCGATGTCGAGCCGCGCAAGGACTTCATCCAGACGCACGCCAAGGACGTGCGCTTCCTGGATATATAGGGATCTGGGAGCGCTCCCATGACGATGAGCAGACCTCAAGAAAGGTAGTTACCCCGCTATGGCTGACAACGAGAAAGAGCTGACGCGCGAAGACGTGACCGGCAACATCGAGCCCGTCGAGATCCACCACGAGATGCGCCAGTCGTTTTTGGAGTACGCGCTGTCCACGATCGTGGCGCGCGCGCTGCCGGACGTGCGCGACGGACTCAAGCCGGTGCATCGCCGCATCCTCTTCGCGATGAACGAGAGCGGGCTGACCGCCACCAAGCCCTTCAAGAAGAGCGCCTGGACGGTCGGAGAGGTCATCGGTAAGTACCATCCGCACGGCGACGTGGCGGTCTATGACACGATGGTGCGCATGGCGCAGGACTTCGCGATGCGCGTGCCGCTGATCGACGGGCACGGGAACTTCGGCTCGGTCGACGGCGACTCGCCGGCGGCGATGCGCTATACCGAGTCGCGCCTGCAGCGCGCGGCCGGCGAGATGCTGCGCGACCTGGACAAAGAGACGGTCGACTTCGGCCCCAACTACGACGAGTCCCTGACCGAGCCGCTGGTCCTGCCCTCGCGCTACCCGAACCTGCTGGTCAACGGCTCGGCCGGCATCGCGGTGGGCATGGCCACCAACATCCCGCCGCACAACCTGGGCGAGACCATCGACGCCGCCTGCATGCTGCTCGAGAACCCGGAGACCACGGTCGAAGAGCTCATGACGGTCCTGCCCGGCCCGGATTTCCCCACCGGCGGGCTCATCATGGGGCGCGCCGGCATCCGCGACGCCTACGAGACCGGCCGCGGCTCGATCACGATGCGCGGCAAGGCGCACGTCGAGCAGACCAGCACGGGGCGCCAGCGCATCATCATCACCGAGATCC
>WQUG01000101.1 GCA_009785855.1 Actinomycetes bacterium | reverse complement strand
GGGCTCACATCTGAGCAGGTCGCAGCGCGCCGTGAGGAGTTCGGCAGAAACGAGCTGACGCCCGAGAAGAAGAAGAGCCTGCCGCGCAAGATCCTCGGGGTCCTGTCAGAGCCGATGTTCCTGCTGCTCCTGGCAGCCGCGCTCGTCTATTTCCTGCTCGGGGAGGTCCGCGACGGCGCGATCATGCTCGTCTTCGTCGTCGCGATCATCGGGATCGAGACCTTCCAGGAGTGGCGCACCGACAAGACGCTTGCGGCGCTCAAGAACCTGAGCGCGCCCACCGTGACGGTCATCCGGGATGGCGCCGAGCAGCAGATCGGCAGCGTCGAGCTGGTCCCGGGCGACCTCATGATACTGACCGAGGGCGTCAAGATCCCCGCCGATGGGCAGATCCTTGTCTGCAGCGACCTCTGTGTGGACGAGTCCTCGCTGACCGGCGAGTCGGTCGGCGTCTGGAAGACGCCCTTAAGCGAGGAGCCGGGCGACGCGTCGGGCGACGCGCCGGGCGAGGAGCACTGGCGCCGTGACCACTGTTACGCCGGGACGCTCGTGACCCAGGGCAGCGCCCGGGTCCTGGTCACAGCGATCGGGGCGCAGACCGAGTACGGCAAGATCGGCGTCCACATCGCCGAGGCCCCGGAGCGTCCCACCCCGCTCGAGAAGCAGGTCGCCAAGGTCGTGCGCATCAGCGTCATCATCGCGGTGGTCTTCTGTCTGTTGGCGGTCGCCGTCACCTGGTTCAATCTGGGCGCGCTGGCGCCCCAGACCCGCCTGACCAACAGCATCCTGGCCGGCATCACGCTTGCGATGGCCATGATCCCCGAGGAGTTCCCGGTCGTGCTCGCGGTGTTCCTGTCGATGGGCGCCTGGCGTCTGGCCCGCAAGCACTCGCTGATCCGCCGGCTGCCGGCGATGGAGACGCTCGGCGCGATCTCGGTGCTCTGCGTGGACAAGACGGGTACGATCACCCAGAACCGCATGACGGTGAGGCAGTCCTGGACGCCCTCGGGAGACGACGCCTTGCTCGATGAGACGATGGGGCTTGCCTGCGAGACGCAGACCTACGACCCGATGGAGCGTGCGATGCTGCGCCACTGCGAGGAGAGCGGGATCACGGTCGAGCATCTCTTCGAGAGCGAGACGAGCCGCTTCATCAGCGAGTATGCCTTCACCGACGAACTCAAGATGATGGGCCATGTCTGGGAACATGAAGGGGAGCTGATCATCGCGGCCAAGGGCTCGCCGGAGTCGATCCTGCCGCTCTGCGGGCTGGACGAGGCCGCCTTCGCCGCGGTCGACGCCCAGCTGCGCGCCTTCTCTGAGCAGGGCCTGCGCGTGATCGCCGTGGGATTGGCGCGCCCGGCCAGCGAGGCCGCGATCCCGGCGACGCTCAGCGACTGTCGCCTGCAGCTCGCCGGTCTCATCGGGCTGGCCGACCCGCCGCGTGAAGGCGTCGCTGATGAGATCGCGCAGTGCCAGCAGGCGGGCATTCGGGTGGTCATGATCACGGGCGATAACGGCGTGACGGCCGCGGCCATCGCGCGCCAGGTGGGCATCGCGCACGCCGGCGAGGTCTGCACGGGCGCTGATCTGGAAGCACTCTCTGATGAGGAGCTGCGTCAGCGCGTCGGGACCACGAACATCTTCTCGCGCGTGCTGCCGGAACACAAGATGCGCATCGTGAGCGCGTTTCGTGAGATCGGGGCGATCGTCGCGATGACCGGCGACGGGGTCAACGACGCCCCGGCGCTGAAGTACGCTGACATCGGCATCGCGATGGGGGGTCGCGGCAGCGAGGTCTCGCGCGAGGCCGCCGACCTGATCCTGCTCGACGACGACTTCTCGACCATCACCGCGACCGTGCGCGATGGGCGGCGCATCTACGCCAACATCCGCAAGGCGATCGGCTACATCTTCGCGATCCACATCCCCATCGCCGGCGTCGCCCTGCTGGCGCCGATACTGGGCATCAAGCCGGCCATGCTCATGCTGTTGCCCCCGCAGGTCCTGCTGCTCGAGCTCGTCATCGACCCGACCTGTTCGATCGTGCTGGAGCGCCAGCCGGCAGAAGACGACGTCATGGAGCGCCCGCCCCGCGACCCGCAGGAAAGCATCCTGTCGCGCGCGGTGCTCATCAAGAGCGTGCTGCAGGGGCTGGCCATCTTCGCGGCCGCCTTCGGGCTGTACTACTACAGTCTGCGGACCGGCGCGGGCGCACAGACCGCGCGCGCCATGGGGCTCTGCGTGCTGTTCTTGGCGAACCTCTTCCTGGTCCAGGTCAACAGCTCCGACCACGCCCCGGTCACGCGGACCTTCCGCACGCTTGCCGGCGACCGCATCCTCTGGATCGTGAACGGCGCGATGCTGGCCGGCATCGTGGTCGTGCTCTATTCGCCGCTGAATGTGCTGTTCGGTCTGGCGCCGCTGCGTCCCGCGCAGCTGGTGCTGGTCGTAGCGGCGGCGGCCGTGTCGGTCTTCTGGTACGAGCTCGTGAAGCTGGCGAAGCGCCGACGCAGGGTCGCGTAGACGAGGGAGACCGCCGAGGTCGTGATGTCGGCAGGCACCGCAACGGGAGATGGTAGAATGAAGGCCCCGGCCGAGTAGTTCGAGAGAGAGCAGATACGGAGATGAAGCAGAAGGTCTTTTCGCTGGTGTTGAGCCTGGTGGCGATTGTTCTGGGTATCACTCTCAGCGTGCTTACGAATCGGATATTCTATGTCCTTGTTCTTGCAGGGGTCCTCTTTGGGATCTATGACCTCTACCTGATCGCAACTCATAAGAAGACGGTCGAAAAACAGCAGGAAACTCAACGAAGGCTGGGAGAACAGAGCACGTTTGATACGACGGTTGCTCCGAGTGCGCCTTCTGAGGCAGAAGTTGTAGTTGTTGCGCCCGGTGAAGCGGGATTCGCGACGATCACCGTGAACTGGTTTAAGGAGAAGATGGGGGCAGGTTCGATGCCGGTCGTGATCAATGGCGAGGCGGCAGGCGTCATCAAGAAGGGCTCTGAGCAGGTGGTCTATCGCACGAACGTTCCCTTCAACGTGGTGCAGATGGGCATCTACCGGGCAGAAATCGAACTTTCACCGGGCGATACCGTCGCGTACTATATCGCAGGAAACGGCATCCGTCATGATCGAACGGTGATCACGCGACGTCCGGGCTGATGTAGTGCGA
>WQUG01000100.1 GCA_009785855.1 Actinomycetes bacterium | reverse complement strand
AAGAGGACCTGGATTCCTTGGCATACCAGAAAATGACGTCTTGCTGCTTGAGATTTGCCGAAACGCGAGGTTATCAGCCGTTGTTGTAAACTGACTTTAAAACCGGCTTAACAAACCTGCAGGTCAGAGGGTTATAGCTCAATGCCCCTCTCTGGCAAGTGAGACAATACCTCGCGTTTCGGCAAATCTCAAGCAGGAGCAGCGGCTATTTGTGCAAAAGACTACTTATCTGACCTCCACCTCACTCGCCTCCCCCTCTCCAATGCGATCCATTGTCGAAACGCGAGTGACAGAAAGATCGCGCCACCACCACACCACTCATGTGTGATTTTTCTCTTCATATCGGTGTCTTGCCCTTTATAGTGGGACAATAAGAGGCACATAAGGATATCTCGACCGGCGCGCCGGGTTTCTGCGCGCCTCATGGTCGATGTATGTGAAAGGAGAACAGAATGAAGTGTTATAACGGCAAGATCCTGCGCGTCGATCTGACGAGCGGAACGGTCGCCCCGGAACCTCTGAACGAGGACCTGGCGCGCAAGTACATCGGTGGTCGCGGGCTGGGGACCAAGATGCTTATGGATGAGATCGACCCGCAGGTCGATCCGCTTTCTCCCGGAAACAAGCTGA
The DNA here is from genome assembly GCA_009785855.1 of Actinomycetes bacterium. GTDB lineage: Bacteria > Actinomycetota > Coriobacteriia > WRKU01 > WQUG01 > WQUG01. The sequence goes on along the minus strand of WQUG01000100.1, from coordinate 8,239 downwards.
TCGTCATGCCCGGGCCGCTGTCCGGCGCTAACGTCTCGACGGGCAACCGCTACATGGTCATCACCAAGAGTCCGCTCAACAACATGATCGCCTCGAGCAACAGCGGCGGTCACTTCGGCGCGTGGCTCAAGTTCGCCGGCTATGACGGCATCATCATCGAGGGCAAGGCCGCAAATCCGGTCTATCTGGACATCCGCGACGATCAGGTCGAGCTCAAGGACGCAACGGCGCTCTGGGGCAAGACGAGCGCGGAGGTCGTGGACGCACTCGACGGGACGGATAAGAACGCCTCGGTACTGAACATCGGACCGGCCGGCGAGCATCAGAGTCTGCTTGCCGCCGTCATGAACGACACGGATCGCGCGGCCGGACGTACCGGCGTCGGCGCGGTCATGGGGAGCAAGAACCTCAAGGCCATCCGCGTCGAGACCGAGAACCGTAAGATCGGCGTCGTGGACGAAGATGCCTTCCGCGAGGCTTCACAGGCCAGCACGAAGAAGCTCAAAGAGGACGGCGTGACGGGCGAAGGGCTGCCGGCCTTTGGCACGGCGGTGCTGGTCAACATCATCAACAGCGTCGGTTCGCTGCCGACGAAGAACTGGCAGCTCTCTGAGGATCCGATGGCGGAGAAGTACAGCGGCGAGACCATGGCCGACGATCAGTTGGTGCGCAACGGCTTCTGCTATCGCTGCACGATCGGCTGCGGGCGCGTGGTGAAGATGGGCGACAAGGTCATCGGCGGACCGGAGTATGAGCCGCTGTGGGCCTTTGGCGCAAGCTGCAAGGTCGACGATCTGGACGCCATCATCGAGGCCAACTACTGGTGCAACGAGTACGGCCTGGACGCCATCGGCGCGGCCGCCACGGTCGCGGCCGGCATGGAGCTGGTCGAGAAGGGCTATCTTCCTGAGGCCGACCTTGAAGGCACGCCGCTGGAGTTCGGCAACCCCCAGTCCATCGTCGCGTGGATCAAGCACATGGGCGCCGCGGACAACGCGCTGGGCAAGCTCATGGCGCAGGGATCGTATCGTCTGTGCGAGCACTACGGTCATCCGGAGATCTCGATGTCGGTCAAGAAGCAGGAGATGCCGGCCTATGACGGGCGCGGTATCCAGGGCATCGGCCTGAACTACGCGACGAGCAACCGCGGCGGCTGTCACGTCCGTGGCTACACGATCAGCCCGGAGATCCTGGCGCATCCCTTCGAGGTCGACCGCACGACGACCGAGGGCAAGGCCGAGTTGGTCAAGATCTTCCAGGATCTGACCGCGGCCATCGACAGCCTGGGCCTCTGCCTGTTCACAAGCTTCGCTCTGGGCGCGGAGGACTACGCGGCGCTCTACAGCGCGGCGAGCGGCGAGTCGGTCAGCGCCGACGAGCTCATGACGGCGGGCGAGCGCATCTACAACCTCGAGCGTCTGTTCAACAAGCTTGCAGGTCAGAAGCCCGAGGACGACTGCCTGCCCAAGCGTCTGCTTGAGGAGCCGATCCATAACGAGGCAAGCGAGGGCATGGTCAGCCACCTTGACGTCATGCTGCCGGAGTACTACGCGGCGCGTGGCTGGGTGGACGCCTTCCCGACCGACGAGACGCTGGCGCGCCTCGGCATCGCCTAGGAGCGGGGGAGCGCGCCCATGGTCCTGGTCAAGCTCTTCGCCTTCTTCCGCGAGGGTCGCGGCAAAGAGGTCGAGGTCGACTGGCACGAGGGCCTGACGGCGGGCGAGGTCATCGATGACCTGGGGATCGAACGCGAGGACGTCCAGATCCTGCTGATCAACGGCAGGCATCGAAAGCCGGAGACGGTGCTGGAAGATGGACAGAAGCTGTTCCTCTTCCCGCCCGTCGCCGGCGGATAACAAAACGCGCTAGGCGCCCGCTGGCTGCGTTCCCACGGATCTCGCGGCCCATAGGCCGCAACGATCCGCGGCGCCTTGCCAGCGGGTGTTCATTTCGCGTCTATGGTGACAAAAGGGGTGCAGAGATGCGCCCCTTTTGCATTAGAATGAGACCTATGGATCTATCCGATCGCTACATACGCAATCAGTCCAGCATCTCTGTTGAGGAACAACAGCGGTTGACTGACTGCTGCGTGCTGGTGGTCGGCGCGGGCGGTCTGGGCGGCCATGTGCTGGAGGGGCTGGTGCGGATCGGCGTCGGTCACCTCATGATCTGCGATCCGGATGTCATCGAGGCCAGCAACCTGAACCGGCAGCTGCTTGCGCTGGAGGGCGCCTTAGGACGCCCGAAGGTCGAGGCTGCGCGGGAGCGCGCCCAGGCCATCAACAGCGCCGTTGAGTTGCGCACGTGGCAGGCCGCGTTCCCGACGCCGGAACTGGTGGACGCACTCTCCGGCTGCGATGTGGTCATCGACTGCCTTGACAGCCTTGAGGCGCGCCAGACGCTGGAGGCGCGCTGCCATCGTGCGGGCGTGCCGCTCGTTTACGGCAGCATCGCCGGCAGCTATATCTACTTCGGGATCAGCACGCCACGCAACCCGCTGGTCGCCGGGCAGATCGGTGCGAGAACGAGTTTGGACAAGCAGCTGGGCAATCCCTATCCTACTGTGGCCATCGCCGCCGGGCTCCAACTTCAACTCGCGCTGAGCGTACTGCTGGGTCGCCCGACCCCGGACCGGGGCTTCTACGTGCTGGACCTGTCAGATCTTACTCTCGACTTCGTTGAGCTGATGTGACAGGGGGCCTTGTGACAGGGGGCCTGGCCCCTTGTCACATGGCCCCTTGTCACATCAGGGCCCGCGCGAACTCCACCCAGCCGTCAGCGGTAGAAAGCGTCGTGTGCAGCACGGTCTCGCCACTGGCGATGCGCGCTGTCACCGCCTCCTGGACCTCAGGGTTGCGCAGACCATTGGCCATCATCACGAAGAGCCCGCATGCGTCTCCCATCGCAAGGTCGACCGCAGAATCCCCGATCGCCAGCGCCGCGTCACGGGGCAGACCGCGCGCTTCGAGGTCGGTCTCGATGGCGTGCTTCTTCGAGACGCCGGCGGGCAGCAGGTGGTAGATGTGCGGGTGTGCTCCGTCCGGCAGGGTCCCCGGCGCATGGTAGAGCAGGCCGTTGTCGAGCAAGACCAACGGCAGCTTCTCATCTGCGAGGACCCGGGCAGCCGCCTCGACGTCGATGTTGCCCCAGAGAGACCAGGAGACGGCCCGCACAGCCGGGTAGGGGAAGATCATCCCTGGGAAGGCCGCCATCAGGCGCTCGATCGCCCCGCTGTCGCGGATGACCTCATAGGGGTCGGTCCCTTCCGGGAGTTCTCCGGCGCTGAGCCCGGGAGCCAGTTGCAGCTGCTCCCATGCGCCGATGAGGTAGCGCTCTTCGGCCCGCGTGTCATCACGGCGCAGGAGGTAGCCGCCGACTTCTCCGATGTAGCAGTCCAGGTCGAGCACGCGCAACAGCTCGCTGCCCTGGTCGGCGCCCCGACCAGTGGTGGGGACGACGGTGATACCTGCACGCTTCAGCGCGACCAGCGCCTCTGCGGTGGACGTACTCGGCCGGCCCGAGTGATCGGCGAGCAAGTGGCCGCCGGGGGCCAGCAGCGTGCCGTCAAGGTCGGTGTAGACGATGCGGATCTGCGCGAGCAGCTCGCGCGCTTCAGGCGCGCTGACCGGCAGGCAGCCTTCGGGGAACACCGGATCTCCAACGGGCGGGGATGCGACGAAACGAGTCATCATAGGTTTTATTATACCGGTCATTTCCGACTTTGATGCAATGTTAACGCTGTCTGACAAGGCGCTGCGGATCGTGGCGGCCTTGAGGGCCGCGAGATCCGCAGGAACGCAGTTCAGACAGCGTTAACGATGCGGGCATGGCGCACATTCTCGACCTTGCGCACCAGAGCCGCGACTTCTTCTGACGGCATACTGTCGAGCTCGATGAGCATGAGCGCCTTCTCGCCGCGCTGTTCGCGCGAGACCCGCATGCTGGCGATGTTGATCCCCGCGTTGGTCAGTACGCCGCTCACCGCGTGGATGACGCCGGGCAGGTCGTTGTGCGAGACGATGAGCAGCGGCAGGACTCCGTGAGTGTCGACCTCGTAGTCGTCGATCTGGGTCACGACGACCTCGCCGCCTCCCGTTGAACTTCCGATGATGTGGATGTCGGGTTTGGTGGGGCTGCACAGGTCGAGGATCGCCGTGTTGGGATGGGCGCCCTCGACTACAGCCCGGTAGAACTCGACTTCGAGCCCCTGTTGTGCGGCGATGTCAAGAGCGATCGGGATGCGCTCGTCGTCGCAGGTCATGCCGAGCAGCCCGGCGACCAGCGCCAGCTTGGTCCCGTGGCCCTCGCCGGTCGCGAAGAAGGAACCGACCAGCCCGATCCGCGCACGCGTGGGTTGCGCGCCCGAGATCGCACGGGCGAGCGCGCCCAGACGCACAGCCCCGGCGGTATGACTGGAACTGGGTCCGATCATGACCGGTCCGATGATGTCGAACAGACTGTGGCTGTGTCGTGAGGTCATAGCACTATAGTATCATTACAATCAGGTAGAAACCGTTGATCGTCGGCATGTCGCGCTCGTCCCTGCGCGCGTGCGCAGGAAAGGTGTGACATGGCAACACAGAACAAAAAGCAAACGCAACTCATCATCGGACTGATCGTGGTCGCGGCGGTACTGGTGGCAGCGATCGTGATCTTCGCGACCCGCTCGACGGGAACAACGGGTCAGACCACTGCTTCCACAGCGACGTCGCCCACTGCTGACATGACCGGCAAGACCAACGCCGGGACCGGGGCCACGGCTGACACGACCCCCTTCGACATGGAGTCGGCGACCAGGGTCCCCGCAGGGCAGACGCCTGCCCAGTTCGTCGAGGGCTACTACAAGGCGGTCGTCGCGGGTGACTTCGCCGCAGCCTATCAGTTCCTGCCACAGGCCAAGAAGCAGGGGCAGTCGCAGGCGGATTTCGCGACTCAGTTGAAGGGCTACGGCATCACGAGCTTCAAGATGGGCGCCACCAACACGAGCGGGACCACCATGACGATCGAAGCCGACGAGGTCGCCGGCAGCTATGGCACCTTCACGACGGTCTGGACCTTCGTCCAGCACAACGGCGCCTGGCTCCTGAAGTCGAAAGCCGTCGCGGGCATGCGCTGAGCGCTGCTGCCCCGCTCTGATGTCGCTTGCCGGGCTGATAGCGTCGGGGACGACCGCAGAGGTCGCCGCGCTCTATCAGGAAGCAGCAGAGCAGGCGGCTGCGGGTTTCGAGCTGCCGGATGAGCCGGAAGTCTGTCTCATCGACACCGAGACCACCGGCTTCTCGCCTGACAAGGACGAGCTGATCGAGGTCGCGATGATCCGCATGCGCGGCGCGAAGGTCCTCGACTCCTGGTCGACCCTGCTGCGCCCCTCGCGGACGCTTCCGCGCGAGATCACCGAACTCACGGGCATCACCGAGGCGGATCTGGCGGGGGCGCCCCGTCTTGCGGAGGTCGCGGCCGACATCCGCGACTTCATCGGCGACCGCGACCTGGTCGCGCACAACGCCGATTTCGACCGCCGCTTCATAGAGATGGCGCTGGGCGCGCTTCCCGGGGGCTGGTGCGACTCGCTGACCTTCCTGCGCTGCGGTATGCCGCGCCTGACCAGCTATGCCAGCAGCGATCTGATCGCGGTGTGTGCGCCGGATCGCCCGGAGCTCAGCGAGGGCGCCCATCGCGCCGGGGTCGACACCCAGGCGCTGGCGGTGCTCTGGCGCGCGGGGCTTGCCGCGGTCGCGCTTCTGCCCCTGGAGCTGCTGCGCGCCTGCCGTGAGCTGCTGCAGGGCACGGCCGAGGAGCGCTGGTTCTCGCTGCTGCTGGGAGCCAGGGGGACAGGGGCCAGGGGGACAGGCACCGTGGTCCCAAAACGGGACCACGGTGCCTGTCCCCCTGGCCCCGGTGCTCGTTCGCTCGACCTGGCAGCTCTGCGCAAGCGGCAGCTGGCCGCAGACAAGCCCCCCGACGAGTTCTACGACGCCTATGAGAAGGAGCTCGTCTTTCCGGAGACCGACGAGATCACGGCCGATCTTTCCGCCGACGGCATCGCGGGGCGGATGTATCCTGCCTTCGAACATCGCTGGGAGCAGCAGGAGATGGCGCGCCGCATAGCCCGGGCGCAGGCGGCCAGCGAGCATCTGGTGGTCGAGGCAGGCACCGGCGTCGGCAAGTCGCTCGCCTACCTGATCTGCGCGGCGCGCCTGGCCCAGCAAAACGAGATCACGGTCGGCGTGGCGACCAAGACCAACGCCCTGACCGACCAGCTCCTCTACCATGAGCTGCCGCGTTTGTCAGAGGCGCTCGGGGGCGACCTGCGCTTCGTCGGTCTCAAGGGCTACGAGCACTACCCCTGTCTGCGCAAGATCGATACCCAGCTGCGTGCCTCCCGCCATGAGCTGCTGACCGGCGTCAACCTGGCCAACCTGCTCGTCTGGTGCGCGCAGACGCCCTGGGGCGATCTCGACAACTTCAACTTCCCGGCCTTTGGCGCGGCACGCGCAAGCATCAGCGCCTCTGCCGGCGACTGCACCAAGCGAAGATGCCGTCACTTCCGCCAGTGTTACGTGCACGGCCTGCGGCGACGCGCGCGCAGCGCGCACATCGTGGTCACGAACCACTCGCTGCTCTTGCGCGACACCCTGAGCTCAAGTGGCATCCTGCCGCCCGTCCGCTACTGGATCGTCGACGAGGCCCATGGCGCGGAGGCCGAGGCGCGCCGCCAGCTGAGCGTCGCGATCAGCGAGCGCGAGCTGAACGACCTGCGCGTCCTGCTCGGAAGCCCGGACGGCTCAGGCGCTCTGGCGGGCCTGCAGAAGCTGACGACCAAACTCAGCGCGGACGCGGCGCAGGTGGCCACGACGCAGCTGGCAAGCTTCTCAGCCCTGCTGGAGCAACTGGCCACGCGCGCCAAAGCCTTCTTCACCGAGATCAGGACCTTGCGCGAGGAGGGCTCCTCCTATGCCACCGAACTGTGGCTGAGCCCCCAGCTGCGCGCTTCGCAGCGCTGGCAGGCCTGCGAGCAGGAAGGGACGGGACTCGCGCGGATCCTCGCTGAGCTGAAGACCGCAGGCCAGGAGCTGACCTCGGCTGCGACCCGCGGACTCGACAGCCTCTCGAAGGAGGAACGCGGCGACGCACTCCCGGACTTCGTCGGGCTGCTCATGAGCCTCGACGAACAGGCCGGCGCCCTGGAGCAGGTGCTGACGCCCCCGCGTCCGGAGCTCATCTACACGATCCACATCTCACAGAGCAAGAGGCGGGGAGCGCGCCCAAACGCCTCAGTCTCGGTCGAGGAGCTGAGCGTGGCGGGCCATCTTGCCGAGGACCTCTATACGCGCTGTAACTCCGTGATCTTCAGTTCGGCGACCCTGGCGGCCGGGGAGAGCTTCGCGCGCTTCGCCGCAGGCGTCGGGCTCGATCGCCTGGAGCCGGAAGCCTGGTCGACGTTGCAGCTGGCCTCCAGCTTCGACCTGCCCCAGCAGATGCGCCTCATCGTGGCGCGCGATCTGCCCCAGCCGGGCGAGGCGGGCTACCTGTCTGCGCTGGCAGACCTGCTCCTGCAGGTGCATCTCAGCCTCCAGGGCGGCGTGCTGACGCTGTTCACGAACAACCAGGACCTGACGACGCTCTATCAGCAGCTCAAAGCCCCGCTGGCGGTGGCAGGTGTCCCCCTGCTCTCGCAGAGCGCAGGCTTCAGTCGCCAGGCGATCAGCGACGCCTTCCTGCGCGACCCGCACAGCTCGCTGTTCGCGACGAAGTCCTTCTGGGAGGGCTTCGACGCGCCGGGCGACACGCTGCGCTGTGTGGTCATCCCCAAGCTGCCCTTCGCGCGCCCCAACGACCCGCTCTCGCAGGCGCGCCGGGCTGCGGAGGGTTCGTCTGCCTGGGGGCGCTACGACCTGCCCGACGCCATCATCGAGCTCAAGCAGGCCACGGGGCGCCTGATCCGCAGCGCCTCCGACGAGGGCTTCGTGATCCTGGGAGATGCGCGTCTGCTCACGAAGGGCTATGGGAGGACGATAGTGGACGCGCTCCCCGTGAAAGCCGAGCCCCTGACCCGCGAAGAGATCATACGCCTGCTTTCCACATAGAAGGGAGCGAGGAGGAAGTTCATGAACGATACGCGCGCGCAGAAGATGATACGCCGCCGCAGAGCGCTGAGGCGCCGCCGGATCGTCGCGGCAGGTCTTGCGGCAGCCCTGCTCATCGCGTTGGCCACCGTCGCGGTGGTCACACTCTACCA
>WQUG01000099.1 GCA_009785855.1 Actinomycetes bacterium | reverse complement strand
TCGGTGGCAGCAAGGCCTGAAGAGGACGCTCCTGCTCTTGAGATCGAGGGGCTCTCGCGCGTTTTCGGAGCGCGCAAGGCGCTCGATGGCGTGAGCTTCAGCCTGCCGCGCGGCGCGTTCCTGTCGATCTTCGGGCCCAACGGCGCGGGCAAGACGACGCTTCTGCGCGTGCTCTCGACCCTGACGCCGCCCTCGCGCGGTGGCCATGCGAAGGTCTTCGGCTTCGATGTGGTCAAAGACGCCGTTGAGCTGCGCGAGCACATCGGCATCATCAGCCACAACCCGCTGCTCTATCCGGACCTCTCTGCGGAGGAGAACCTGCGCTTCTTCGCCGATCTCTACTGTATCGACGACACGCAGGCGCGCATCGACGAGCTGCTTGAGGCCGTCGAGCTTGCGCATCGTCGCATGGACCTTGTGCGCACCTTCAGCCGCGGCATGATCCAGCGGCTCTCGATCGCCCGCGCGCTCTTGCCGCGTCCTGACATCCTCTTTCTGGACGAGCCTTACAGCGGGCTTGACCCGCACGCCGCCGATATCCTTGACGGGCTCATCGCCAGCGTGCGCGACGACTACACTTTCGCCATGGTCAGCCATGACCTCGACAAAGGGCTGGAACTCTGCAGCCACGCGCTGATACTGGCGCGCGGCAAGGTGGTGCTCTTCGAGGAGCGCGACCGGCTCGACCGGGAGCAGTTCCGGGAGCTTTACCACCGCACCGTCGGTCTGGGGGTGAGCTAGATGCCCTATGAGGACCGTGTATTGAAGCGCACGTCTGGCTTGGGGGGCTCAGGCGACGGGTCGACTGACCCCCCAAGCCTCGGACGTCCTGTCACACCTGCGCGTCCCAAGATCAGTTCCTGGCGCCAGTTCAAGGCGATCCTGCGCAAGGACATCGTCATGGAGCTGCGCACCAAAGAGATGATCACCTCGATGGGGCTCTACGCCCTGCTCGTGCTCATCATCTACTACGTGGCGCTCTCGCAGGCAGGCAGCAACTTCGACGTGAGCCGCATCAGCGCAGGCTTGCTGCTGCTCGCCATCGTCTTCACCTCGATGCTCGGGCTGAACCGCTCGCTGGTGCATGAACAGGACCAGGGGCAGCTCGACGCCCTCCTGCTCTCGCCGATCGACCGGCCGATCCTGTTCTTCGGCAAGGCGGTCACGAACCTCATCTTCCTCCTTATCGTCCAGGTCATCATCACGCCGCTCTTCTACTTCATCTTCATGGGCAACGCGGACACGGCGGCGATGGGCCCGCTGTGGATGGTCGCGCTCGCCCTGCTGCTCGGTTCGATCGGCATCGCGAGCGTGGGCACCCTGCTCGCGACGATGTCGGTCAACACCAAGGGCAAGGACTTCGTGCTGGCGGTCATCTTCATCCCGCTGATGTTCCCGCTGCTGCTCGCGGTCGTCACGGCGCTTAACGCGGTGGTCCTGGGAAACCCCGACATGACATCTGTGTTCTGGCGTTTCACCGGCATCGCTTTCGGGTATGATGTAATCACTACCGTGATCGCGTTCGCGCTCTACGAGTTCATCCTCGGCGTGTAACGTGCGGAAAGGACGGGCATGAAGAGAAGTCTGAGATGGGCTCTGATCCTGGCAGTGCTGGGCGGTCTTCTGACCACGCTCGCATTCGTAGGTGCGTTCACCTACGCGCGCGTTCAGACCTTCAGCACGACGGTCAACGTCCCCAACGCCGTCGCGCGCAAGGCGGTCAAGGCCGGCTTTCCGGCGGGCGACGCCGCCACGCAGATGGCAGCTCCGCCGGGGACCGTCGCCGTCCACAAGCCCTGGTTCTCCCAGAAGATATTCTTCTTCCACGTGCCGATCGCCGTGGCCTCGCTGGTCGTGATGACTATCGCGGCCATCTTCTCGCTTCTGTTCCTTATCAAGCGCAAGAAGAGCTACGACACGCGCGCCAAGGTCGCGATGGAAGCCACGCTCGTCTTCATCATCGGCACGATGATCTCCGGCGATCTCTGGACGCGCGCCAGCTGGGGCGTCTGGTGGGAATGGGAGCCGCGCCTGACGACTTATGCGATACTCACGCTGCTCGTGATCGCTTACTTCGTGCTGCGCAACTCCGTCGAGGACGAGGAGCGCCGCGCGACCTACGGGGCGGTCTTCGCGCTGTTCGCCTGGGTCGACGTGCCCATCACCTTCATGATCACGCGCATGATGCCCTCGCAGCATCCGGCGCTCACCGGCCTTGAGACCAGCAACCTGATACCGTTCATGATCGGGATGGCGGGCATGAGCATGCTCGGTTTCGCGATCTATGAACTGCGCTTCAATGAAGAACACCTCCGCGAGCGCCTCGCCGCGCTCAAAGAAGACCTGGAAGGGTAGGACCGTATGCTTGATGCGACCAACAAACTGCTGTACGGATTGGTCCTGAGGGACGCGCCTTTCGTGATCGCGGCCTATGCGGTCCTCTGGCTGGCCTTGGCCGGCTATGTGACCGTGACCTTGCGGCGCCTGATCAAGCTTGACAAGGAAGTCAAGCTGCTCGAGGACGCGGTCAAGGCCAGGACCAAGGCTGAATAGGCAGGCGAGTGCGCCCATGCTTGAGACCGCCTCACTGCATTCGTTCTGGCTGAGCTTCGTCTTCCTGCTCGCAGCCTCGGTGCTCTTCGCGCGCCAGATGCTCGCCCGCGAGGCGAGGGTCGGGGGCGCCGTCGCACAGGTCCTGGCAGGTCTTGCCTGGATCGCGCTGACACTGTCCATCGCGTTGAACTCGATGGTGCACCATCGCACGCCGTTGACCGGCGCCAACACGCTCGTGCTCATCGCGTGGATGGGCGTACTCGTCTACTTCGCCATCGAGTACCTCTTCCGCTTCAAGCTCTATGGCTCGCTGCTGATCCCGATCTCGGCGGTCCTGCTCTTCATCGCGCAGGTCGTCGCAACCTTCGGCGGTGGCGCCGCCAACGTGGCGCCGGCGCATGTCTCGGCAGAGGTCAACAACACGGTGGTCACCTTCCACGTGCTGCTCATCATCATCGCGAGCGTGCTGCTCCTGATCGGGGCGGTCGCCTCGGCCCTGTACCTGTATCGCGACCATGGCCTGCGTACTCACAAGACCGACGTGCTCTCACGGCGCCTGCCGGCTCTGGGCAACCTCGAGCGCCTGGCCTCGCGCCTGGTCACGGTGGCGCTGCCGGTCTACTTCGCGGCGCAGATCCTCGGGATCACCCGCGC
>WQUG01000098.1 GCA_009785855.1 Actinomycetes bacterium | reverse complement strand
AGGCGTCTGACATGTTCTGCTTCCTAACTGACGACCGCGCCGGTGTCTGCTGAAGACACCACGGCAGCATAACGTTTGAGGTAACCGGAGAGTTCCTTCGGCTCTTTCAGGGTCATCTCTGCCTTGCGCCGGGCGATCTCGGCGTCATCGACCTTGAGTTCAAGCTTATGGTTGGGGATGTCGATCGCGATCTGGTCGCCCTCACAAACGTAGGCGATGAGCCCGCCGGCCGCCGCCTCGGGAGAGATGTGTCCGATAGCCGCACCGCGGGTCGCGCCGGAGAAGCGCCCGTCGGTGATAAGCGCCACGTCGGCGTCGAGCCCCCTGCCCGCGATCGCGGAGGTGGGGTTGAGCATCTCGCGCATGCCGGGGCCGCCGGCCGGACCCTCGTAGCGGATCACGACGACGTCACCGGGCTCGATCCTGCCGGCAAGTATCGCCTGGTTGGCGTCTTCCTCGCTGTCAAACACCCGCGCGCGACCGGTGAAGCACAGCATCTCGGGACGCACCGCGCTCTGTTTGACGACCGAGCCGTTTGGTGCCAGATTGCCGAAGAGGATCGCCAGTCCGCCGTAGGGCGAATACGGGTCGCTCACCGGCCGGATCACCGCTTCGTCACGCTGCGCCGAGCCGCGGCCTGCGCGACGCTCGGCGGCGACCTCGGCCAAGGTCGTTCCCAGCACGGTCTTCGCGCTGCCGTCGACGCAACCGGCGTCGATGAGCTCGGCGATCACCGCATAGACGCCGCCGGCCTCATCGAGGTCCTGCATGTGGTGCGGACCGGCCGGCGCCAGATGGCAGAGGTTCGGCGTGCGCATGCTGACCTCGTTGATGAGCTCAAGCGTGAGCGTGATGCCGCACTCATGAGCGATGGCCAAGAGGTGCAGCACCGAATTGGTCGAGCAACCCAGCCCCATGTCGACGGCCAGCCCGTTATGGAAGGCGACCTCGGTCATGATGTCACGGGGACGCAGGTCAGCGGCGAGTACGTCCATGACCTGCTCGCCGGCCCTGCGCGCCAGCCGCAGGCGCTCGGCATAGACTGCCGGGATCGTCCCGTTGCCGGGCAGCCCCATCCCGAGCGCTTCGGTCAGACAGTTCATCGAGTTGGCCGTGAACATCCCCGAGCAGCTGCCGCAGGTCGGGCAGGCGCAGTCCTCAAGAGCGGCGCACTGCTCAGCGGTCATCGTACCGGCGGCGATCGCGCCGACCGCCTCGAAGGTCGTGTTCAGATCCAGCCCGTGCAGCGAGAGCATCGGGCCGCCGGAGACGAAGATAGCAGGCAGGTTGACGCGCGCGGCTGCCATGAGCATACCGGGGACGATCTTGTCGCAGTTCGGGATGAAGACGAGCGCATCGAACTGGTGGGCCAGCGCCATGCTCTCGACCGTGTCGGCGATGAGCTCACGCGAGGGCAGGGAGTAGTGCATGCCCACATGCCCCATCGCGATGCCGTCGCAGATGGCGATCGTGTTGAACTCGAGCGGCGTGCCGCCCGCTGCAAGCACCCCGTCATGTACCGCGCGCGCGACCTGTTGCAGGTGGGTGTGACCAGGGACCACCTCGGTATAGGAGTTCACGATGCCGATCAGCGGGCGCTTCATGGCCCCGTCATCGAGTCCCGCTGCCTTCAGCAGCGCCCGCTTGGGAGCGTTCTGATACCCCTGGGTGATGTTCTCGCTTGGCATGCGTGTTCCCTTCAATCTGGCGGGAGTAGCGGGTGTCGGGATCTGCGACATGGGTCTGGCGGGCGCCGCCGCCCGGGCACCCGCTAGCAGAGACCGATACCCTCTGATCCCGCCGACATCGACCTACTCCTCGACGCTGTCCTCTGACCAGCTCATCTGCTTGCGCAGCTCTGCGCCGACTTCCTCGAGCTGGCTGGTCTGCTCGCTTGTGCGCTTCTGATCGAACCAGGGACGCCCGGCCTTGTTCTCGTCGATCCAGGCCTTGGCGAAACTGCCGTCCTGGATCTCTGAGAGCACGGCTTTCATCTCGGCCTTGGTCTGTTCGGTGATGATGCGGTCCCCCACCTTGTAGTCGCCGTACTCGGCCGTGTCGCTGATGGAGTAGCGCATGAAGGACAGCCCGCCACGGTTGACGAGGTCGATGATGAGCTTCATCTCATGGACGCACTCGAAATAGGCGCTCTCGGGCTGATAGCCGGCTTCCACCAGGGTGTCGAAGCCCGCCTTCATCAGATGGGTCACGCCACCGCAGAGTACGCACTGCTCGCCAAAGAGGTCGGTCTCGGTCTCCTCCTTGAAGGTGGTCTCCAGGATGCCCGCGCGCCCGCCGCCGATACCTGCGGCCCAGGCAAGCGCCGTCTGTTTGGCATGGCCCGAGGCGTCCTGATACACGGCGATGAGGTTCGGCACGCCATGACCTTCGACGAACTGACTGCGGACCGTGTGGCCCGGGCCCTTCGGGGCGATCATGATGACGTCGACGTCTGCCGGCGGCACGATCTGTCCGAAGTGGATGTTGAAGCCGTGCGCGAAGGCGATCGTGTCGCCCGCCTTCAGGTTCGGCGCGACGCCTTCGGCATAGATCTTGGCCATGGTCTCGTCGTTGACGAGCATCATGATGATGTCGGCCTTGGCCGTGGCCTCGTCGGTGTTGTAGACCTCGAAGCCGTCGGCGCGCGCGACTTCGGCGCTCTTCGAGCCCGCATACAGCCCGATGATCACCTTGCAACCGCTGTCACGCAGGTTCTGCGCGTGCGCGTGACCCTGGCTGCCGTAGCCGATGACCGCGATGGTCTTGTTCCGGATGAGATCCAGGTCGCAGTCCTTGTCGTAGTACATGTGTGCCATTGTCTGTCTCCTTCTGTTGTGAGTGTTCAGTCCGTCTCTGATATCTGCAGGGTGCAGCCAAAGCCGTGCGACATCGATATGAGTCCGCTGCGGCAGGTCTCGATGATGCCGATCGCGCGCGCCGCCTCGAAGAAGTCAGCGATCTTGCCGGGCTCGCCCGTGACCTCGACGACCACATATCCCGTCCCGAAGTCCTTGATCTTGCCGCTGAAGCGGTTGATGAGCTCGCTGATGTCAGCGCCGAGCGTCGTGCCACTGTCGAGTTTGACGAGCACGTGCTCGACCGCAACGGTCGATCCGCTCTCGAAGAGGACGACCGCCTTGACGTCGGTCAGTTTGCGCAGCTGCTTGACCACCTGCTCGCGCATGTAGTCGTCGCCGGTCGAGACGATGGTCATGCGCGAGAAGCGCGGGTCCTCGGTCTCGCCCACTGCCAGGCTGTCGATGTTGTAGCAACGCTTGGCGTAGAGCCCCGCGACGCGGTTGAGTACGCCGAAGTGGTTGTTGACCAGGATGCCGACCGCGAACTGGCGCGGCGCCTCTGTGGGGGCTTTCTTGGTTTTGTTCGCCATATCACTCACCTCAATCCAGGACGATGTCGTTGATCGTGCCGCCGGGCGGGATCATCGGAAGTACGCGCTCATCGATGCTGATGTGACAGTCGATGAGCACCGGGCCGGACTTGGGCAGCTTAGCCGCGAGGATCTCCTCGAGCTCCGCTGTGCTGGATGCCGCGTAGCCCTCGGCTCCGAAGGCCCGGGCCAGAGCCACGAAGTCGGTCTTGCGTTCGAGCGTGGTCTGGGAGTAGCGGCCTGCGTAGAACATCGTCTGCCACTGACGGACCATCCCGAGCGTCCCGTTGTTGAGCAGCACGATCACCAGCGGCAGCTTCTGCGTCACCGCCGTGGCCATCTCGGCGAGGTTCATGCCGAAGCTCCCGTCGCTCGTGAAGAGCAGGGTCCGCTTCTTGCGGCTTGCGAAGCAACCACCGATGGCCGCTCCCATACCGAAGCCCATCGTCCCGAGACCACCGGAGGTGAGCAGGGTACGCGGCTTCTCGAAGACATAGTTCTGCATGACCCACATCTGGTGCTGGCCCACGTCGGTGGCGACCACGGTCTCTGGCCCGAAGTACTCGTTGACCTTGCGGATGATGGCCTGGGGCGTGAACTTCTTGGGATTGCGCTCGCGCTCGCCTGCCTTGACCGCCGCGATCGTCTTGGCCCACTCTTTGTTGTGGGCGGGTTTGACCTGCTGGAGCAGCGCCTGCAGGATGTGCTTGGCGTCCCCGATGAGCGCTATATCGACCGGCACGTTCTTGTTGACCTCAGCCTCGTCGATGTCGATGTGGATGATGGTCCGGTCCTTGGCGTACTCGCGCACGTCGCCGGTCGCGCGGTCGCTGAAGCGCACGCCCACGGCGATGATGACATCTGCCTGCGAGTGGATCCGCGAGGACTGATGACGCCCATGCATGCCCGTCATCCCTAAGTTGAGCTCGTAGTCATGCGGCACGGCCGTCAGTCCCATCATGGACAGTCCGACCGGTGCGTGCAGGCGCTTGCTGAGTTCCAGGACCTCGTCTTCTGCCCCAGCCGCGACCACCCCGCCGCCGCAGTAGATGTAGGGGCGCTTGCAGGCAGCGATCGCGGCAAGCGCCTCTTCGAGACGCTCCTGGAGCTCTTTGATCTCGGCGAAGGACAGCTCGGCTGCGGCCTCGCTCTTCTTCGTGATCCGCGTGCGCTTGTACTCGCAGCTCGTGTTCTGCGCGGTCTTGCAGATATCAACGAGCACCGGCCCCGGGCGCCCGCTGCGGGCGATCTCGAAGGCTTCCCGGATCGTGTCCTTGAGCACGCTCACGTCGCGCACGACGAAGTTGTGCTTGACCACCGGCTGGGTGATGCCGACGATGTCGACCTCCTGGAAGCTGTCCTTACCCAAAAGCGGCGCCGTCACGTTACCGGTGATCGCGACCAGCGGCACCGAATCCAGATAGGCGTTGGCGATGCCGGTCACGAGGTTGGTCGAGCCCGGCCCGCTCGTGGCCAGCACGACGCCGACCTTGCCTGAGGCCCGCGCATAGCCATCGGCTGCGTGCGCAGCTCCCTGTTCGTGGGCGGTCAGGACGTGTCTGATCTTGTCCTGGTGCTGGTAAAGCTCATCGTAGATGTCGAGGACGGTCCCTCCGGGGTACCCGAAGATCACCTCGACGCCCTGAGCCATCAGCTCCTGGATGAGTATCTGTGCTCCTGTCGACGTCATGGCGCCTCCTTTCTCTGTCTGAACCCTCCGCTGACCAGAATTGAAAAACCCTACAGTGGGCGCTGTAGGGTTTTGAGTCAGATGAAGGGTTCTTGTTACTTGGCTCTGGTCTCTACAGCGCGACGGGTGCTTACCATGCCGATAAGGGCGATGCTAAGTACGACGACGCCGACGATGACCAGGCTGCTGAACATGAACTTCCTTCCGGTTTTTCAGGTTAGAAAAGTGTAGCACAAGTCCGGGAGCGCGTGCAAACCAGCACGTCGCCCCAGAGGCTTCACCGGATCATCGCTCAGGCTCTCTTACGCTTCAGAGTACAAGATCCGAGCGCGACGCTTCCTCCCAGCAGCGCGATGAGCGCTGGGATCAGAGCGGGGACGCCGTCGTCGCCGGTCGCTGGTATCGGCGCGGCTTCTGGCTTCGAAGGCTCTGGTTCCGGAAGCTCTGCTAC
Source organism: Actinomycetes bacterium (assembly GCA_009785855.1). Classification (GTDB taxonomy): domain Bacteria; phylum Actinomycetota; class Coriobacteriia; order WRKU01; family WQUG01; genus WQUG01. Next base: position 3,416 of record WQUG01000098.1, on the reverse strand, counting down.
CCACTGAGCGACATAGGTGACATCGCCTGTGACCGTGTCAGACACCGCGGGTTTCCAACCGGCGAAGACCCAGCCCGGCTTACCGGTCGGGGTCGGCGGCGCTGGCGTATACAGACCTCTCATGATGTCGCTGTGAGTGACAGCAGCGAAGCTCCCGTGTGCCCCCGGGTCGAAGGTCACCGTAAAGAAGGGGACCGGATCTCCGTTCGTATAGCTGATATCCCAGTTGTTATAGCCCTGCGGAAGCGGGAAGGTCCAGCTTGTCGCGAAGATATTCGCCGCATAGATCGGGTCATCGGCCGGGTTGCGGTCATAGGCGACCGCAGCGCTGTTCTTTGAAAAGCTGACACCCGCCTTGACGGTAAGATCGGCCAGCTCGTCATACGAGATCCAGATCGCGCCTCCATCGGTCAGCGCGGTGTTGCTGACGAAACTTCCGCTCGATACCACCGCCGACGCGTTGTTGCCGGCGTCGATGAAGAGTCCGCCCCCGAAGTTCGCGGAGTTACCTTTGAAGTCGCCCCCGTCGACGGTCACAGAAGCCACCGTATAGACGCCTCCGCCGAAGCCCTGTGTCGCCGTTGTGCCCAAAGCCTTATTGGACTCGATACTGTCGCCCAACAGCGTCATCGTGGCGCCTGCGGTCGTCATATAGATGCCGCCGCCATAGGTGGCCGAGTTCTGCGTGATCACGCCGCCTTCCATCGTGAAATCCGCCGCATCGATGAACAGACCGCCGCCTCGCTCCTCAGCACTGTTCCCATTGAAGGTGTCACCGATGAAGTTGAGCGTCGCGTTCGCGTCCTGGAAATAGATCCCGCCGCCATTGAGCGCTTTGTTGTTCTCGATGACAGCGTTTTCGATGCTGATGTTCGCGGAGGTCGAGTAGATCCCTCCGCCGGAGTCTGTCGCAACGTTCCCGCTGATAGTGCCCCCGGTCTCGAAGAGGATCGCAGAAGATCCGCCTTCATTGTAGATACCGGCCCCATGGTTCGCCGTGTTCGCAGAGATCGTGCCCGAGCTGAAGTTCAGGGTTCCTGCCCAGTTCACGATCCCCCCGCCGTTATTGACCGCAGAGTTCCTGGTGATGGTCGTCCCCTGCAGAGTCACGGTGCCCTCGTTATCAAGACCGCCCCCACTGTCGGTCGCGGTGTTATCAGAGATGATGCCGCCGTTCAACAGCACCGTACCTCCGGGGCCGTTGTAGAGGCCCGCGCCAAAAGCTGAGTTGTTGTCCTGGATGATCCCCCCGGTCATGATGAAGGTGCCCCCGTTGACGAACACGCCTGCGCCGGAACCGGAAACCCCACTGACGGTGTTTCCGCTTATCCCTCCGGAGCCCAACTTGCATGTACCGCCTGCGTTCACGACCACACCGCTGCCCGCAACACCTGTCGAATGGCTGATCACGGGGCCTTCAATGGCAAAAGTAGTATTGTTCTGGACGGTGACAGCCCGCGTGCTCGCTGTCTGTGTCAGGGTATACACGCCGGTAAGCGTGATGTTCTGATTTGGACCGATGATGAGATCCGTCCCCGTCAGAGAGATGTCCGCTGTCAACTCGATCGTCGTCGGCGTACCAGCAGCTGCGGTCACCGCGCTTCTCAGCGCTGTCTCGGTGCCGACCTGAACGGTCGCAGCAGCGGCTATCGTGGGGATCAACAGCAGCAGGCAACCCAGGACGATAGCAAGAAGAACGCCTGCTCCTCTGAGCTGCGATGTACGGAACATTACGATTCTTGTTTTCATATCAACTTCCCTCGTTTGTTGTTTCTCACACCTGTCATTTTCAACCGATGCTCAGTGTATCACAAGAGTGAGCGCCTGACCAGATTTCCCATCTGCGCGGTACCGACGATCTTCTCTATCGGCGTAGCATCATCGGCGATGTCGTAGGTGCGCCAGCCTGCGGCCAGTACCGCTTCGATCGCGGCGATGAGCGCGTCCGCTGCCTCGTTCTCGCCGAAGCTGGAACGCAGCATGAGTTCGGCAGACAGTATCGTCGCCAGCGGATTGGCCTTGTCGAGACCGGCCATCTTGGGCGCCGAGCCATGGCTGGGTTCATAGAGTCCCACCCCGTCGCCGAGCGAGGCTGAGGCGAGCATGCCGAGCGAGCCGGCGAGCATCGAGGCCTCATCGGAGAGGATGTCGCCGAAGGTGTTCTCGGTCACCATGACGTCGAACTGCGAGGGGTTCTTGACGAGCTGCATCGCGGCGTTGTCGACAAGGATGTCGATCAGCTCGACATCGGGGTAGTCGACAGCGACGCGGTGGACGATCTCGCGCCACATGCGCGAGGTCTCAAGCACGTTGGCCTTGTCGACCGAGTGGAGCTTGCCGCTGCGCTGACGTGCCTGCTCGAAGGCGATGCGCGCGATACGTTCGATCTCGTATTCCTGATAGTCCATCGTGTCGTAGGCACACTGTCCCGGCGCTCCGGCGGTACCAGCGCCCGCCTGGTCGTAGAAGCGCTCGCGCTTACCGAAGTACAGACCGCCGCACAACTCGCGCACGATGAGCAGATCGACGTCACCCAGACGCTCTTCCTTGAGCGGCGAGGCGTCGCGCAGGGCGGCGAAGACACGCACCGGTCTCAGGTTCGCGTAGACCTCGAGCGTCTTGCGCAGACGCAGCAGACCCTCCTCGGGACGCGGCTTGTCGGGATCGACCGTGTCGTAGCGGGGGTCCCCTATGGCCGCCAGCAGGATCGCGTCACAGCCAGAAGCTGCCTCTAAGGTCTCCGGCGGACAGGGGTCGCCCGTCGCGGCGATCGCCACGCCCCCGAGCAGGGCCTCGCTGAACTCAAGGCTGAAGTCGAAGCGCTGGCTCAGTGCTTCCAGGACCTTGCGCGCCTGCGCGAGGATCTCCGGACCGATGCCGTCGCCGGGCAAAAGCAGGATCTTGTAGGTTTTTGACATGGTGTTACGCTCCTTGTATCTGCTGTTTCGTGCGCTCGATCAGACCGCCGTGCGCGATGATGTCCTGGATGAAGGGCGGGAAGGGCTCGGCCTGCCAGCTTTCGCCGGTGGTCTCGTTGACGATCCGTCCGCTGTCCGCGTCCACGAGCACCGTGTCGCCTGAGTTGATACCGTCGACGGCTGACGGGCACTCCATGATGGGAAGCCCGATGTTGATCGCGTTGCGGTAGAAGATGCGGGCGAAGCTCTTCGCGATGACGATGCTGACGCCGGCGGTTTTGATGGCGAGCGGCGCGTGCTCGCGCGAGCTACCGCAGCCGAAGTTCTCGCCGGCGACGATGAGGTCGCCAGCTTCGACCTTGCGCGCGAACTCCGGGTCCAGATCCTCCAGGCAATGACTGGCCAGCTCACGCGGATCCGAGCTGTTGAGGTAGCGGGCCGGGATGATGACGTCGGTATCGACGTCGCGTCCATACTTGTGAACGGTTCCTTTGAAGT
>WQUG01000097.1 GCA_009785855.1 Actinomycetes bacterium | reverse complement strand
TGGCGGCCTTCCAGAGCGTGAAGTCGAGCGGATCGCGCTTGCGGGGGTCGACCTCGATGCGCGCGCCGCTTTGCAGCTCGTCGATGTCGCGCCCGGAAAGCTGTCCGTAGCCTGCGTAGGAGCGCACGGCGAAGTAGACGTCGCCTTCGCTCTCGTAGGCATGCCCGCGTTCGATCAGGCGCTCGATCAGCGCGATCATGTCTCCGATGGAGGCGGTCGCGCGCGGCCGGATCGTCGGGTCTTCGACGCCGAGCGCGTGCATCTCGCGGGTGAAAGCCTTCGTATAGAACGCAGCGACCTCGGCCGCGGTCTTGCCCTCTTCTGCGGCGCGGTTGATGATCTTGTCGTCGATGTCGGTGATGTTCTGGACGAAGGTGACCTCAAAGCCGCGCCAGCGCAGATAGCGCCGGATCGCGTCGAAGGACAGAAAGGTTCGCGCGTTGCCGATGTGGATGTAGTTGTAGACCGTCGGGCCGCAGACATAAAGGGCGACCCTACCCTCCGCGCGCGGGACGAAATCCTCCTTGCGTCGGGTGGCGGTGTTATAGATCTTAAGCGTCATGGCCTTCCTCCTGAAGAGCAGCCAGCTCGCGCTCAAGATGCGTCACGCGCAGAGCCATCTCAGTCAGTATCTCAAGGGTGGGGTCGGGCAGGTCCTCGCGAACGCGCGCGTCATCGATCAGATCCATGCAGGCGCGCGGCGGCTGGCCATCGCGGCGCACGATCTTGCCCGGCACGCCGACCACGGTCACATCAGGCGGCACGTCCTTGACCACGACCGCCCCTCCGCCGACACGCGCGCGGGCGCCGATCGTGATGTCGCCAAGTACCGACGCGCCGACGCCGACGGTGGCGCCTTCCTCAATCGTCGGATGGCGCTTGCCAGTCTCCTTGCCCGTGCCGCCCAGCGTGACACCCTGGTAGAGCGTCACGTTGTCGCCGATGATCGAGGTCTCCCCGATCACAACACCCATGCCATGGTCAATGAAGACGCCGCGACCGATCGTCGCGCCCGGATGGATCTCGACGCCCGTGAAAAAGCGCGTCCACTGCGAGAGCGTCCGGGCCAGAAAATGCAGGCGATGGCGCCACAGCCAGTGATCGAAGCGATGCATGCGCAGAGCCTGCAGGCCGGGATAGTGCGTCAGCGCGGAGAGCGCGCCCGTGCAGGCCGGATCACGCTGTTTGACCGCAGCTATGTCGTCACGAATGGTTCTAAACATAGTTTTATTCTACACTGAGTAGCGCGGCAAAAGGGACCGTCCTCTTTTGTCGCCTGCTGCCCCGTCCCCCTTAGCAACAGAGGAGACGTTCCAGCAGGACCACGGCCTGCGCCGCAATGCCCTCTCCGCGCCCCTCAAAGCCCAGCCCTTCGGTTGTCGTCGCTTTGACGCCCAGACATTCGGGCGCTATCCCCAGCGTCTCGCTCAGATTGATCCGCATCTGACCGCGATAGGAGGCCAGCTTGGGCTTCTCAGCGATAACGACCGTGTCAACATCGACGATCACCCAACCCTGATCGCGCACCATCGTGGCGATCTGTCCCAGCAGCGCGAGCGAGTCGGCATCGCGCCAGCGCTCGTCACTGTCAGGAAAATGTTCGCCGAGATCCCCGGCGCGCAGAGCGCCCAGCAGGGCGTCGGCGACCGCGTGCGCCAGAACGTCCGCATCAGAGTGCCCGGCAAGCCCGCGCTCGTAAGGGATCTCAACCCCTCCCAGAATAAGTCGGCGACCCTCTACCAACGCATGCGCATCGTAACCAAGTCCGATCCTCATAGGCCCCTCATCTCCTCTTCTCGTGTACGAGCGCGCAGCAGCGCCTCGATAAGCCCCCGGTCTTCGGGAACGGTCACTTTCAGGTTATCGCGCGGTCCTGTGAGCAGCGCAAGCTGAGAACCGGCCTCCTCCAGAAGCCCCGCGTCATCGGTCGCGCTGCGCCCCGTACGAGCCGCCTGCGCATACGCGCCGCGCAACGGCGCTGCGCGAAACACCTGCGGCGTCTGTACCTGCCAGAGTTCCTCGCGCGGGATCGTTTCGGCGATTGTAACAAGGGGAACAGGCCCCTTTGTCACGCGTTTGAGTGTGTCGCTCACCGGATGGCCGACGATCACGCCAACGATCTCCTCGCCTGCAGCTTGAAGCGCGTCAAGGGCGGCATCGACCAACTCAGGAGTTACAAGCGGGCGGGCGCCGTCGTGGATCAGGATCAGTTCTGCCTCAGCAGCAACGTGCTCCAAAGCGGCAGCGATTGAGGCGCTACGGGTCGCTCCCCCTCCGACGAAACGCAGGACTTTGTCGGTTGTTACCGCCGCGCGTAGCTGCTCCTCGTAGACGGCGACCCGCTTAGGATCGCAGGCCACAATGACCTCGTCGACGCCCCGGGCGTCAGCGACGGCCTGGACCGCCCAGGCAGCCACAGGCTTGCCGGCTATCGCCAGCAGTTGCTTGCCACCAGCCACATCCAACCGCGCACCCACGCCGCCTGCCGCTATGATCGCGACCGTTTTCACACCGCGGCGCCGCCTCCGCCGCCGCGACGTCCGCCGCCGGCAGCTGCCAGACTGACCGCCGGGGCGTGCGCCACAAAGCTGCTTTCGACCTCCTCGGTCATGACCGGCTCGATACCGACGGCGCCCTCGATCTTCTCGAAGGTCAGCGTACGCTCGTCGCCAGTACCGGTCACGACCGCGCGCAGCACGTCGCCCTTCGCCCACTTCTCGCGCAGGATGTCCTCGCTCAGCACATCGTCGACATAGCGCTGGATCGCGCGACGCAGCGGGCGGGCGCCGCTTGCCGGATCGAAGCCATGGTCGGCCAGGAACTCGCGCGCCTCGCCGCTCAGCTCAAGCACCAGGCCATGCAACGCCAGTTGCTCCTGGGTGCTGCGGATCAGGATGTCGACGATGCATCCGATCTCATCGCGCGTCAGCGCATCGAAGATGATGACCTCGTCCAGGCGGTTCAGGAACTCCGGCCGGAAGAGCTCCTTGAGCTCCCCTTCGACCTTGCTCTTGACCGCGTCGGCGGAAAACTCGTCTCGTTCGGCAGTAAAGCCAAGCGTGGTGCCCTTCGTGATATTGCGCGCGCCGATATTGCTCGTCATGATCAGTATCGTGTTGCGGAAGTCGACCGAGCGCCCCTGCGCGTCGGTCAGCCGCCCTTCCTCGAGGATCTGCAGCAGGATGTTGAAGACATCCGGGTGCGCCTTCTCGATCTCGTCGAAAAGGATGACG
>WQUG01000096.1 GCA_009785855.1 Actinomycetes bacterium | reverse complement strand
CTCTGCTACGAGGCGGCGCCACTGGAGGTTCCCGGACTCGCTGACAACACGCCCGAGCGCTGCTATCTCTGCAAGCGCGCGCTGATGGGCGCGCTCGCACGGGTCGCCGCTGAACTCGGGGTCGCGCACGTCCTTGACGGGAGCAACGTCGATGACCGGGGCCAGGACCGGCCGGGGATGCGCGCCCTGCGTGAGCTCGGTGTCGAGAGCCCGCTGGTCATCTGCGGCTTTTCCAAGGACGACATCCGGGAGTGCGCCCATGCGTTGGGCCTGGCGGTCTGGGACCGGCCTTCGGCCGCCTGCCTGGCCTCGCGCGTCCTGACGGGCGAGACCCTCAGCGAAGAGCGCCTTGCGCGGATCGACGCCGCGGAGGACTTTCTGCGCGACCTCGGACTGCGGCAGCTGCGGGTCCGCCTGCTCACCGGCGATGCCGCCCGCATCGAGGCCGACGAGGAGGGGCGCCGCATGCTGGCGCAGGCGCCGGAGCTGCGCGCGCGTGTCGACGCCCGTCTGCGGGAGCTGGGCTTCGCAGACGTCGAGCCCGAGGTCGCAGCCTACCGCAGCGGCAGCATGAACGTCACTTCAGCAGATCATCCAGCTCAGCGATGAAGTCGCACAGGGTGCCCGCGCCATCCCAGCGGTTCGCGTTGCTGCTCTCGAAATCGTCGCCCACGTAGAAGGTGCGCATCCCGACCTGTGAAGCAGTCATGTCGTTCTGATCCTCGTTTCCGACCATGAGACATTCCTCAGGCGCGAAGCCCATCCCTGCGGCGATCTCGCGGTAGTAGTCGAGCTGAGGCTTGGTGGTATAAGCGGTCTCTGAGCTGCTCGCCAGCGGGATCTGCAGGTCGGCGAGTCCCGCCCAGGCGATACGCGCGGTGATCGCTGCCGCACAGAAGATCGGTTGGGAAGCGACGGCGACGGCAAGACCATGCTGGCGGCAGGCGCTGATGGCCTCGTGGTTGAAGTCCGCCGCCCGCTCGTTGCTGCGAAGCGTCGGGAAGACCTCATCGAAGAAGCGGACGAACAGCTCCCGGTACTGGGCGCGCTCGGAACCGTCTGCAAGCTCAGCATCGTAGACCGCGTCGAAAGCCTCCTGGTTCGTGAGTCCCGGATGAGCTTCGAACATGGCCCCGATCGCAGCGTTGATCAGGCGCTCGCTGGACGAGGGCTCCATCCCCAGACCGGCGCGCAGATACGCTGCGAGCTCGCCGAAGTAGGAGATGGCCCGCGCGACGCTCACATAGTCGATCAGCGTACCGTCAAGGTCGAAGAACACACAGCGTATCAAGGGTCCGGATCCTTTCTTACCAGCAGAAGTCAGCACGCGATATATTATACTGGGGGGATGAGACAGAGGGTAACGAGAAATCCGCAGGGATCCCTTGTACTACACCACAGTAGTGTGATATAGTATACTGATCCGACGACCACAGGAAGGTATGAGACAGGTGAACGCAGCGATCCCACGGGGTTTCTCCGATACGTTGTTCAAAGAGGCTGCCCGGCGCGAGCAGCTTTCTGCGTGCCTTGGCGAGCACTTCGCCGCGGCCGGCTATGAGCTGGTCGAGACACCGAACGTCGAATATCTGGAGACCCTGCAACGCGCCATGATGACGCCCGAGTCGCGCGGAAGCGAGCTGTTCCGTTTCGTCGATGTCGACGGGCGCCTGCTGGCGCTGCGAAACGACGTGACCATCGCGCTGGCCCGGGTCGTGGCGAGTCGCTTCACCTTGCTTCCGCCGCCCTGGCGTCTGCGCTACCGCGCCGATGTGTTCCGCGAGCAGGAGTCCCTGCGGGGCAACGAGCGGCAGGTCACCCAACTGGGGATCGAGTGCTTCGGACTGCCGCGCGAGACCGGCGATCTTGAGATCCTGCAGCTTGCCCTGGGCAGTCTGCGCGCGACCGGCCTGCGATCGACGGTCCTGCACCTCAGCGACGTGGGCGTCATCCGGGCGCTATTGGATGACGTCGCGGACCAGACACCATGGTATGAGGCCTTCTCTGCGGCCTGGCACAGCGGCGATCACATCGGGGCCCGCGAGCTGGCAGAAGACGGGACGCTGGCGCCGGAGCGCGCCACGGCGATCGTGTGGCTCCTGACAGCGCGCGGCGGCGCAGAGGTCCTGAGCAGGGCGCGCGAGCTGTTGGGGGACTGTGAGGCGGCCCAGCGCGCGCTTTCCAACGTGCGCAGGAACTTCGAGGCGACGGTCGCAGCGGGCTTCGAAGGCGAGGTGCTGGTCGACTTCTCGCTTCTGCCGGTCTTTAACTACTACTCCGGTCTGGTCTTCGAGCTCTATGCGCGCCTGACGGACGGGACGGGTCTGGTGCTGGGCTCCGGCGGTCGCTATGACACGCTGATGGAGCAGTTCGGGCGCTGTCTTCCGGCGGCCGGTTTCGTCTATGATCTCTCCCGTCTGGAGCGCGCGGTGGCGGATGCGGAATGCAGCGCGGCGCCCGCGCGCCGACCCCTGCGCATCGCGGTTCCCAAGGGCAAGCTCTTCGACGACTGCATCGCGCTTCTGTCCCGCGCCGGAGTCACCGTCGCCGGCATGGAGGCGCCGGGCAGAAGCCTGCGGCTGGCAAACGATGACTATGAACTCATCATCGCCAAGCCGAGCGACGTGGCGATCTACGTGTCGCGCGGCGCCGCCGATGTCGGGGTCGGCGGGCGCGACATCCTGGTCGAGGCGGACTTCCCCCTGCTGCAACTGGCCGATCTGCGCTTCGGCGGATGCGAGTTCGTGGTCGCCGTACCGCAGGACTGCACGATGACCCTCGATGAGTTGAGCCTGCAGCTGGGCACCGTGCGGGTGGCGACGAAGTATCCGCGCCTCACCCAGCGCTTCTTCGACGGTCGGGGTATCCAGGTCGAGATCGTGAAACTCAACGGCAATATCGAGCTGGGGCCGCTGATCGGGATCGCCGACGTCATCGTCGACATCACCCAGACCGGCGCCACCCTGCGCGAGAACAAGCTGCGCGTGCTGGAACGTGTTCTACCCTCGACAGCGCGCTTCGTGGCCAACGCGGTCGCGGCGCGCACCGATCCGCGGGTGGCGGCGCTGACGGCCCGCCTGCAGGAGTTGGTGTGCTCATGAGCGAGCCGGTGACCACCTCGGCGAGTGCGCCCATGAAACTGCGACGGATCGTGCTGGGGCGCGGAGAGCGTCTGACCGAGGCCCTGCTGGAGCGCAGCGGGGGCATCGACAAGGCGGTCGAGGAAGCCGCGCGCGACATCGT
>WQUG01000095.1 GCA_009785855.1 Actinomycetes bacterium | reverse complement strand
CAGGGGGCCGGGGGTGCTGTCGCATCCTCCCCCTTGTGCTTGGATATACCCATAGCCGGTCTCCGGGCGCGTCGGCACGAGCCCGATCGTCACGAGCACGTCGCGCTCCGTAGCCGCCTCGACCGCGGCGGCCATGGTCGCGCTCCAGGCCTCGCCATCATCGACGATCTGGTCGCTCGGGAGCATCATGACGACGCCTTCGGGGTCGCTCGCCTCCACGCAGGCCGCCGCCAGGGCCAGCGCCGGCGCCGTGTTGCGAGCGCAGGGCTCGACGAGGTAGTCAAGGACCACGCCAGCAAGCGTCGGCTGGGCCAGCAGGTGGTTGCGGATCTCATCGTGCAGGGTCGCGCCCACCACGATATGGATCGGCGGACCGTCCGCGCCGATCACCCTGCGCGCGCGCTCGATGGTGCCGCAGATCAGCGATCTCTCCCCAAAGACCGCGAGCATCTGCTTGGGCGAAAGCTCGCGCGACAGCGGCCAGAAGCGCGTGCCGCTCCCGCCCGCCAGGATGACAGCGTGCAGACTACTGGCCGGCAAGGAGCGTCCCCCGTTCCTCAAGCACCTGGTCCCAGGCCACGGCCTTCTCTTCGAAGACCTGGGCGTGCTCTGCCGCCATCTCCGGCGTCCAGGCCGGCGGTACGTAGGCGCAGTAGGGCTCCTCCTCCATGTAGTCGCCCGTGGCCGCCAGCGCGCGGGCGCGGCAGCCTCCGCAGACGCCCTTGTACTCGCAGGCGCCGCACTTGCCCTTCAGCTTACTGTAGTCGCGCAGATCGTTGAAGACCGGGGAGTGCGTCCATATCTCGCTGAACTTCTGCTCCTTCACGCTTCCCAGCTGCATGTCGAAGTAGCCGCAGGGCTGCACGTCGCCGATGTGCGAGATGAAGCAGAAGGTGATGCCGCCCAGGCAGCCGCGCGTCATCGCGTCCATGCCGTACTCCTCGCGCGTGACCTGCTTGCCCTCGGCCTTGGCGAGCTGGCGGATGATGCGATAGTAGTGCGGACTGTCGGTGGGCTTGAAGTGCAAAGGCGAGGTCTTCTGGCGCTCGTAGGCCCAGGTCAGAGCCTTCTCGTAGCCCTCCGGGGGCAGCTCGAGGTCTTCGATCTCGCTGCCGCGACCGGTCGGTACCAGCATGAAGATGTGGAAGGCGTCCACACCGAGGTCCTCGGCCAGGTCGTGGATCGCCGGCAACGAGTCGGCGTTGAGCTTGGTGACCGTCGTGTTGATCTGCACCCCGACGCCGGCCGCCTTCGCGCGACGGATGCCCTCGATCGAGGCCGCGAAGGCCCCGGGCTGGCGCCGGAAGGAGTCGTGCTCCTCTGCCGTCGCGAAGTCGATCGAGACCGAGATGCGCGGGATCTTGTGCTCTGCGAGTTGAGCCGCGATCTCGTCGGTGATGAGCGTGGCGTTGGTGCCGACGACGGGCGCGCAGCCCGCGGCACGGGCGTAGTCGATGATCTCCCAGATGTCGGGGCGCATGAGCGGCTCCCCGCCGGTCAGGATGATGATCGGGTTGCTGATCGTCGCGATGTCGTCGATGACGCCCTTGATCTCGTCAAGCGAGAGCTCGCCGGGATAGTGGCCGAACTCCGCCGCCGCGCGGCAGTGGATGCAGCTCAGGTTGCAGCTGCGCGTGATCTCCCAGGCGATGATGCGCGGGGCCTTGATCCCCGTGCGCTCCTCGTAGGCTTTGGCCGCCGGTCCGCCGCCGGGCGCAAATCCCTGGCTGCGCGCGCCCCCGTGACGCTGGCGATCGCCGGGGTGTCCCCCCGGGTGTCCTCCCGGGTGTCCTCCCGGGCGCCCCAGAGGGATCGCGACTCCCACGGTCTCGCATCCTTCTTGCGCTGTAGCTTCAGCATCAGCTATCGCCTGTTCGTCGACCTCATCGATCGGATTCATCCCTGCGTCAAACTCCGTCACGTTCGCTCCTTATTTCTGGTAGCCGACCACGCCCGCATGCGCGTCCTCGCGCATCCAGCGCGCGGCATCCTTGGCGTGGTAGGTGATGATCATATCAGCGCCGGCGCGCACAAATCCCGTCAGGGTCTCCAGGACGATGCGCTTCTCGTCGATCCAGCCCTTCTCGGCGGCCGCCTTGACCATGGCGTACTCGCCGCTCACGTTGTAGACGCAGGTCGGCATGCCAAAGGTCTCCTTCACACGCCAGACCACATCCATGAACGCCAGCGCCGGTTTGACCATGACGATGTCGGCGCTCTCCTCGATATCGAGCTCCGTCTCGCGCAGAGCCTCGTCGCCGTTGGCGGGATCCATCTGATACTGACTTCGGTCCCCAAAGGCCGGCGCAGAGTCAGCCGCCTCACGGAACGGCCCGTACCAACCGCTGCAGAACTTCGCAGAGTAGGCCATGATCGGCACGTTCACGTAGCCCTCGCGATCAAGCGCCGAACGTATCGCGGCCACGCGCCCGTCCATCATGTCGGAGGGCGCGACCATGTCGGCCCCGGCCGCCGCATGGCTCACCGCTTCCTGCGCGAGCAGCTCCAGCGTGACGTCGTTGAGCACATAGCTGTTCTCATCGAGCACACCGCAGTGCCCGTGGTCCGTGTACTCACAGAGGCAGACGTCCGTGATGACGTAGAACTCCGGATCGTGCTTCTTGATCGCGCGGATGGCCTCCTGCACGATGCCGTGCTCGTCGTAGCCCTCGCTGCCCACCGCGTCCTTGTGCGCGGGCAGCCCAAAGAGGATGACCGCGCCGACGCCGAGCTTCCTGAGCTCGTCGATCTCGGCCGGCAGCATGTCGAGCGAGATCTGATACTGCCCTGGCATCGAACTCACCTCGTCACGCAGGCCCTCTCCTGGCTTGACGAACAGCGGATAGATGAGGTCGGTGGTCGCAAGGGCGCTCTCGCGCACCATCGCGCGGATAGTGGGGCTCAGGCGCAGACGACGCGGACGATATTCGGGATACTGCATGACGCTCACTCCCTTGGGCTTGATCGGACATTCACTGCATCCATTATAGCGGGAGGCCCCGGCGCAAACGCATAACCGTCACAGAAAGATCCGATCACCTCGCGCCCGGCAGGTCATGCTACGATTATCTCTACGATGAAAGCCTACTCACTGCATATCTCCGGCATCGTGCAGGGCGTCGGGTTCCGGCCCTACGTCTATCGTCTTGCCACCAGCTTTCAGCTCAAGGGCTGGGTCCTGAACGCATCCGATGGCGTCCATATCCACATCGAGGGACCCGACAGCGTCGCCACGCGCTTCATCGCGGCGGTGGAGACCGACCCGCCGTCTGCCGCGCGCATCGACGAGGTCAGCGTCGAGTCCGTCCAGATCATCGGCTATGAGGACTTCGAGATCCATGAGTCTGAAGCTGCAGACGATCTCCGGACCTTCATCTCGCCTGACCTGGCGACCTGCGCGTCCTGCCTGGCGGAGCTCTTCGATGAGAAGGACCGGAGGTACCGCTACCCCTTCATCAACTGCACGGACTGCGGTCCGCGCTTCACGATCATCCAGGGCACGCCCTATGACCGGCCGCTCACGACCATGGCCGACTTCAAGATGTGCCCCGACTGCGCCGCTGAATATGCCGACCCGGCCGACCGTCGCTTCCACGCACAGCCGGACGCCTGCTTCGTCTGCGGTCCGCGGCTCTATCTGAACACGAGCACGGTCGTTGGCGACTATGACCTGAAATGGACGTGGTTCCCCTCTTCCGAGACCAAGCCCCGCCCGCAGCGCGACCGCGAGACCGAGCTCGCCCGCAGCAACTCGATCATCCTTGAGGCCAGCGAGGCCCTGCACAACGAGCAGATCTTAGGCATCAAGGGACTCGGTGGCTTCCAGCTGGCCTGCAACGCCCGCAGTGAGACCGCCGTGCGTCGTCTGCGTCAGCGCAAGCATCGCTGGGGCAAGCCGCTCGCGCTCATGTTCCCGAACCTCGAACTCGCCGAGCGCTACTGTGAGATCAGCGACCAGGAGCGCGACCTGCTGCTCTCGCCGGCCCACCCCATCGTCTTGCTGCGCCGCCTCGAGAACGAGGAGTCCGCCGACCTCGCCCCCTCGATCGCTCCCGGACTGGCCGAGATCGGGGTCATGTTGCCGGCTACTCCCCTGCATCATCTGCTCGCAGAAGAGTTCTACGGTCCGATGGTACTGACGAGCGGCAACATCAGCGAGGAACCCATCGTGATCGACAACGCTGCCGCGCTCGAGGTCCTCAGAGATGTCGCTGACGTCTTCCTCCTGCATGACCGCCCGATCCACTCCCGCTATGATGACAGCGTGGTGCGCGTCGTGGCCGGACGTGTCTGCATGATCAGGCGCGCGCGCGGCTACGCGCCCGAGCCTTTGCGCGTGAGCTTCACGACGCCTGAGCCCCTCTTAGCCGTCGGTCCCGAGCAGAAGAACACCTTCACCCTGCTCGACGGGGATACCGCCTTCGTATCCCAGCACATCGGCGACCTGGAGAACCTCGCGACCCTGGAGGCCTTCGAGGAGACCGAGAAGCTCTACGAGCGCCTGTTCAAGATCCGACCGAACTCGGTCGCCTGGGACCTGCACCCGGACTACCTCTCGACCAAGTGGGCCGAGGTCAAGGTCGATGAGGCCGGCGAGCGCTATCCGCTGGCCAGCTGCGGGGTGCAGCATCATCATGCCCACATCGCTGCGGTCTGTGCGGAGCACGGGACCGAAGGGGGCGTCATCGGCATCGCCTTCGACGGCACCGGCTACGGTACCGATCGCACGATCTGGGGAGGCGAGGTGCTCATCAGCACCTACACGGACGCCACGCGCTTCGCCCATCTGGCGACCTTCCCGTTGCCGGGAGGCGCCGGAGCGATCCAGCGCCCGATCCGGATCGCGCTCGCCCTGCTCGATCAGTACGAGCTGCTCGACCATCCGGGCGCCGCTGCGCTGCGCGCCCGACTCGAGACCCATGAAGAGGCCACGGTCCTGAGCATGATCAAGAACAAGCTCAACTCTCCGCTCACCTCCTCGATGGGACGGCTCTTCGACGCGGTCGCCGCGCTGCTCGATATCACCGACGACGCCGCCTTCGAGGGCGCACCCGCCATGTTGCTGGAAGCTGCGGCCCCCGCCGACCTGCACGCGCGCCCGACCCCGCCCGCCTGGCGCTTCGCGCTTGCCGATGACGGGACCTTCAGCCCGGCGCCGGTGCTCGAGGCCCTGCTCGATGACCTCGTCACGATGAGCGAGGACCCCGACACCCTGCTCACGACCGCCGAGCTGTCCCGACGCTTCCATGAGGCGGTCGTCAACGTGATCGGGGAGGTCGCGACCAAGGCGGCGCGCGAGACCGGACTTTCCACGGTCGCGCTCTCTGGCGGTTGCTTCATGAACCGTCTGCTCCTGGCAGGCGCTTTTGAGGTCCTTGAGGCCCGGGGGCTGTGCACGATCACCAACGAGAAACTGCCGGTCAACGACGGCTGCGTCTCGTTCGGGCAGGCCGCTGTTGCCTGCGCGCGGTTATATACGCCACAATGGGGAGCGATAGAACTCGAGACGTAGAAAGAGGTTGTAAGGTATGTGCCTTGCCATCCCAGCTCAGATAACAGAGAGATCAGGCGATCGAAAGGCCACGGTCAACGTGTTGGGAGTGACGCGCGAGGCTTCGCTCGATCTGGTGCCCAACGCTCAGGTCGGCGACTGGATACTCGTCCATGCGGGCTTCGGGATCGAGGTCATCGATGAGGCCGACGCGCGCGAGACCCTCGAGCTGATCGACCAGGTGACCTTCGAGACCGTGAAAAGCGCCTACGTCCCGGAGGCCTTCCGTGAGTGACGCGCCGGGCTTCGACAGCAGCGTCTTTCGTGATCCGGCGCTCGCCGGAAAGCTGATCGAACGCATCCGGGGTCTCGCCGCAAAGCTCGCCGCAGACAAGCCGGTCAAGCTCATGGAGGTCTGCGGCACGCACACGATGGCGATAGCCAAGGCGGGCCTGAGGTCCGTCATGCCCGCCAACCTCATCCTGAGTTCCGGCCCGGGCTGCCCGGTCTGTGTGACCGCCAACCCCGACATCGACCACGCCATCGAACTGGCAAAGCAACCCGGCGTGATACTGACCACCTTCGGTGACATGATCAAGGTGCCGGGATCGTGGACCTCGCTCGCCCAGACCAAGAGCGAGGGCGCCGACGTACGCGTCGTCTACTCGCCCTTGGACGCACTCGCCCTTGCCGCACTCCATCCCGCAAAGCTGGTGATCTTCGTGAGCGTCGGTTTCGAGACGACCACCCCGATCATCGCCGCCTCGATCAAGCGCGCCGCGGAGGCCGGGCTTGAGAACTTCTGCGTTCTGCCTGCGAACAAGACCGTCCCGGAGGCGCTGCGCGCGCTGGCCGGCGACCCGGAGGTCGGCATCGACGCGCTGATCCTGCCGGGGCACGTCTCGACCATCATCGGGACGGCTCCCTATGAGTTCCTCGCCCGCGAGTTCAATGTAGCTGGCGCGGTCACGGGATTCGAGCCCGTCGATGTGCTCTTCGGGATCGAGGAGCTCTTGCGCAACCTGCTCGAGATGGCGGAGGGCGGCAAGGCACGGATCCAGGTCGCTTACGAACGCGCGGTCAAGCCGCAGGGTAACCCCGTGGCGGTCGCGATGATGAACGAGGTCTTCGAGCCCTGTGACGTCGCCTGGCGCGGCCTCGGCGTGATCCCGGGGACCGGCCTGAAGCTGCGTAAGGAGTTCGCACCCTTCGACGCGACCGTGCGCCTGCCGGTCACCCCGCCGGAGTCGCGCGAGACGCCCGGCTGCCAGTGCGGCCAGGTGCTGCGCGGCATCATCGCACCGCCCGCGTGTCGCCTCTTCGGGCGCGCCTGCGTGCCGGAGCACCCCATCGGCCCCTGTATGGTATCGAGCGAGGGGAGCTGCGCTGCCTTCTACCGCTACCGGGATGTTGATAGCGCATGAGGGGGACCGGCTTGACGAGGGGTCTCACCAAAAGCACAAGTGGGTGGCAAGGGGGTCGCTCGACACGTCGAACGAGCCCCCTTGCCCTCAGACCTGAAAGCGAGAATCGATGACCGCGACTTTTGAAACGGTACAGCTGGCCCATGGTTCGGGCGGCTCGCTCATGCGCGCGCTGATCGAGGACGTCATCGCGTCTGAGTTCAGCGACGTGCAGCTTGAGGACGCCGCGACGATCAGCTTTTCAGAGGCGAGCGGTGCGGCGAGCGACCTGCGCCTGAGCTTCTCGACCGACACCTTCGTCGTCCATCCCCTGTTCTTCCCCGGCGGCGACATCGGGCACCTCGCCGTCTGCGGCACCGTCAACGACGTCGCCTGCGCGGGTGCGGTCCCGCGCTATCTGTCGGCCGGCTTCGTGCTGGAAGAGGGCCTGCCCATCGCCGATCTGCGGCGCATCCTGCACTCGATGTGCGCGGTCGCGCGCGAGGCGGGCGTGGCGATCGTGACCGGCGACACCAAGGTCGTCGGACGCGGGCAGGGCGACGGCATCTTCATCAACACCTCGGGCGTCGGCGAGATCCGCAGCGGAGTCGAGCTTTCTGCGAGCTCGCTTAAACCCGGCGACAAGATCCTGCTCTCCGGCAGCCTCGGCGACCACGGGATCTGCATCGTGAGCGTGCGCGAGGGCCTGGAGTTCGGCACCGACATCACAACCGACGCGGCGCCGCTGGCCGGACTTGTGAACGAGGTGCTCGATGCGGCGCCCCACACGCGCTGCTTCCGCGACCCCACGCGCGGCGGCCTGGCTTCAGCCTTAAACGAGATCGCGGACGCTTCTCAGGTAGCGCTGTTCGTCGAAGAGACGGCCGTCCCGGTCCACGACCAGGTGCGCGGCGCCTGCGAGATGCTCGGCTACGATGTCTTCCAGGTCGCTAACGAAGGCAAGATGATCGCCTTCGTCCCCGCCGATGAGGCCGACGCAGCGCTCGCGGCCATGCGCGCCAACACCTACGGCGCCGAGGCTGCGATCATCGGCGAGGTCGCCGAGGGGACCGCCGGGCGCGTCGCCCTGCGCACCGCCTTCGGCGCGACCCGCATCATGGACACCCTCGTCGGCGAGCAGCTCCCCCGGATCTGCTGAAGCTACTGCGGAGGCTGTTCCAGCGCGTGGATGGCTGGATGGTCCAGACCGTAGAAGTGCGCGATCTCGTGCCAGAGCGTGTGGCGGATGTTGTAGCGGAAGTTCTCGTCGTCCGTTGAGATGTGCGCGAGCGCGAGCTTGAACAGGGTGATCTTGTCGGGAAGCGTCATCTGATAGAACATGCCGCGCTTCGTCATCGGCGTCCCTTCGTAGAGCCCCAGCAGGAGCTGGTCGCCCCGCATCCTCAGTTTCTGCAACTGCTCGGGAGTCGGCTCATCGGCATAGGTGATCGCCACGTTCTCGAGTCCCTGGACCCCCTCGTGCGAGAGCTGCCACGTCGCCTGTTCTATGAGCGCGCTGAACTCCTCATCAGTCGGCGCAGGGACCATCGCACGCCTCCATCGAGAAGAGCGGACGCCCTTTGGCCTGAAGGGCCTCGATATCTCCCTGGCGCTGGGCCGTAAATACCTCGGCGAGAGTGAGATCCTTACCGGGGATCGGCAGATCCGGACCAGGATCGTCGCTTTCTACGAACACGAACAGGCCTGTCGCAGGGCCTCCCTTATAGCCCTGCCCCGTCGAGTGCAGGTAGCGCGGACCGTATTCGGTGGCTACCGGAAGACCGTACTGACGTTCCAGCTCGATGGCGCGGCGCTGCAGGAAGGCGTCGTTGCCCTCTGAGAACGGGAGCCAGGCGAGCAGCGCCAGATAGTGGACGCCCTCTGGAAGCTCTGAAGGCAAGGGGGTTCGAGCGACCCCCTCGCCCTTCGCTTGGGCTTTCTCGGCCAGGATGCGGGCGGTCGCCTCCTTGGAGGCGGCGACGTCGGGCTGATCGAAGGGGTCGATCCCCAGACGCTCGCCGGTAGCGGCGACCGTGAACATCCAGTCTGTGAAAAGCCTGCCGAGTTCGTCAGGCTCGTTGATCCGGTAG
>WQUG01000094.1 GCA_009785855.1 Actinomycetes bacterium | reverse complement strand
CTGCAACATGGCTACCGCGAATGGGAGCGCGACCGCGACGGTGCGCCTGCACGGGTGTTCCTGGAAGATCGCGTCTCGCGCGAGGGGCGCGCGCTGCTTGAGCAGATCCGTCGGCAGTCGTAAAGGAGTCAGGGTGGAAGAGCGAACACAACAGGCACAGCAGACGCAACAGGCGAGTCGGCTGAAGGGCTACTTCCAGATACGCTGGATCGTGCTGCTGGTCGCGATCGTGGTCGCGGTCGGGCAGTTCGAAGTGATGCGCATCCTGCGTTGGGGTCCGGTGTGGCTGCTTCCCGGCGTCTACGTGCTGATGCTGATACTCTCGGTCGTCTTCTATGATCCTGAGCACATACGCCCTAACCGTATGGGACGCACTCTGGCGAAGATCCTCATGTTCCTCATGATCGCTATCAACGTACTCAATCTGTCGCTTCTGGTGCGGGGAGTGTTCACGGCTTCGCTTCACATCAGCGCGATCGATCTGGTGGGGGCGGGCGCCGCGCTCTGGGTCGTGACCTGGCTGACATCGGCCCTTGCGCTCTGGGAGATCGACGGAGGCGGGCCTGAGGCTCGCCTGACCAAACGGGTGAACTTCCCGGATCTCATGTTCCCGCAACAGGGGACTGACCCGAAGTTGCGGGTCGCCCCGCAGGGTTGGGAGCCGGATTTCGGTGATTATCTCTACGTGTCGCTGACCAACGCGATCGCGGTCTCGCCGACCGACACCATGCCGATGACCCCGCTCGCGAAGCTCCTCATGGGCATCGAGAGCTTCATCTGTTACGTGATCTTCGGTGTGCTGGTGGCCACGGCTGTCGGTATCGCGACCGGTGGCGTCACGAAAGCGGTGCGGCGTTAGATGTCTTTGACCGTCTTCGATCCCCGCAACACCGCCCGCTTCAGACAGCGCATCGGGAGAAGCGCCGACGCCATCGTCCTGGTGGCGGCGATCCTGGCTCTGGCGGCATCCTTCGCGCCGGGCTTCCTGACCCGTCCGGCCCTGGCCTACTCAGGAGTGCTCGGCCTGGCCGCCATGCATCATGTCCTGCAGCGGGTGATCGCCCTGCTGCTGATCGTGGCCGCCGTCAACCTGAGGCGTCGCAAGAAGGTCGCCTGGGCGCTCAGCGTCATCCTGCTCAGCATCAGCCTGGGGCTGAGTTTCATCACGCTCGGCGGCGTGGTCACCCTTGTCGCGCTCATCGTCAAAGGCTATGCCCTGATCGGCCTGCTCATCGCGCGTGACTACTATCAACGCCCCTCAGAGCGCACGACGGTGCGTCGCGCCGTGCGGATCGCGCTGATCGTCATGGGGATCGTCGTGATCAATGTCGTCGTCGGGCAGGTGCTCCTGCATCTGCGTTATGGCGCTCGCCCCCTGGCCCTGGGCGAGATCCTTTCCTGGCTGGGCAACACGCTCATCGCCGACCACACGGGCCTCGCTCCGCGCTATTCGGTCTTTGTCTTCGTCATGTTCTGGACAAGCGTCGCGGCCTGCCTCCTGCTCATCCTGCGCTCGGCGACGATCGAGCGTATCATCACGAAAGACGAGCGCGCCCATGCCCGTGATCTGGTCATGCGCTACGGGCAGAACCCGGCGTCCTATCTGACGCTTGAGCCGGATAAGCAGCTGTTCTTCGGGCGGGCGGTCGAAGGGGTGGTCGCCTACGGCATCAGCGGCGATATCGTGGTGGTGCTGGGAGACCCCATCTGTGCGGCGGAGGACTTCGTCGTGCTGCTTTCCGAGTTCCGCAATTTCTGCGAGGAAGTGGCCTCAGGCTGCATCTTCCTGAGCGTGGAGGAGCGCGATCTGGCACACTACCGTGAGTTCGGCTACCACGCGACCAAGTGCGGGGACGAGGCGCGTTTCCGGCTGGCGGACTACACGATGGCCGGCGGCGCGGCCATGAAAGCTCGCCAGAAAGTCCGGCGCGCCCAGCGCGCGGGCGTGACGGTGTGCGAGTACAAGCCCGGCGAGCAGCGCGACCACGCGATCGAAGAGGGCATCGCGCGGGTCTCGCGCGAATGGCTGGCCGGCAAGAAAAGCGGCGGGCTGGTATTTACGATAGGGGGCACGAACCTCGACGACCCGCTGGATCGTCGCTACTTCGTCGCACAGGGCGCTGACGGCGCGATCTGCGGCTACAACGTGTTCCTCCCCTTCGACGGCGGCGACGGCTGGCTGGTCGATGTGACACGACGCGCCCAGGACGCGCCGCCCGGGGTGACCGAACTGCTGGTCTGGGAGGGCTTCCAGACCTTCAAGGAGGAGGGGGCGACCTGGGGCTCGATGGGCCTGGCCCCGCTCTCCAATCTGGTCGACGAGGACGGCAAGGGGAGCGCGGACGAGCGGCGGCTCAACCAGGTCTACGAGCGCTTCAACCGCTTCTATGGCTTCAAGGATCTGATGATCGCGAAGAAGAAATACGGTCCGACCGACTGGTGGCCGCAGTACTTCGTCTACACGGGCCGGCGCATGACCCTGCAGCTGATGTACGCGGTCATCGCGATCCAGAGTCCCGTCGGGATCAAGGGCTTCCTGTTCCCCCGGAAAGAAGCTCAGGCGCAGCGTGCAGTATCGTGACCGACGTCGCGTTTCGTGTAGATTGTAAGGGCGACTGCCGCGATGCGCTACGATGTTCTCACGTCCAGGAAGGGAGACACATGAGTATGACCGACGCCGCGCTGCATCTGGCAGGTATGAAGCCGCTTGAGACCGATCGGGTCGAGCGGGAAGAGATATTCGCGCTCAGAAGCGTGGCCAACGATGCGTTCCTCATGCCCGCGGAGGGCGGTTATCTGGTGATCGACGCGGGGGGCTCCGCGGCGGACATGCTTGCCGACTGCGTGAAGCTTGAGATCGATCCGGACAAGGTCACCGACCTGTTCCTGACGCACGGAGATCCCGACCACATCGGCGGGCTGGAGGCCTTTCCCAACGCGCGCGTCCACATCGCGCGCCGCGAGCTGAAGGCCGAAGGAGTAAGCGAGTGTCTTGAGACGGTCCGCGGCAGTCGCTTTCCGGCGGATTTCAGTACGGATCGCGTGGATCTGCTTGAGGGCGGGGAGCGCCTGGAGCTTGGCGGGCACACGATCGAGTGCATCCCGGCGCCGGGCCATACGGTCGGGTCGATGGCCTATCTGGTCGACGGCAAGTACTTTTTCACGGGCGACGCGTTCAAGCTCAAGGACGGCAAGCTGGAGGTGCATCCGCTCACCCAGGACAAGGAGCAGGCGAGGGCGACCATCGCTGAACTTGAGAAACGCTTCCC
>WQUG01000093.1 GCA_009785855.1 Actinomycetes bacterium | reverse complement strand
TTCATCAAACTGGGGCAGCTCATCTCGATCCGCCCTGATCTGTTCGCGCCGCAGTATGTCTTCGAGATGGAGAACCTGCGCGACGCGGTCACCCCGACGCCGTTTTCCGCGATCAGACCGGTCATCGAGGGCGACTTCGCCCGGCCGCTTGAGGAGTTGTTCGCGGACTTCGACCCTGAGCCGATCGGCTCGGCCTCGATCGCCCAGGTCTACCGGGCAACGCTCGCGCGCGACTATACGCCGGTCATCGGCGAGCCGATGCCTGCGGGCACGCCGCTTGCCATCAAGGTCATCCGGCCGGGCAGCGAGGAGACGATCCGCTCTGACATCGCGGTGATCACGCCGCTCGTGAACCGAATCGGTCGCATCAGGCGGCTGCGGCGCTTCAATCTGTCGCAGCTCCTGTCAGAGTTCGCGGACTCGCTCGCCTCGGAGTGCGACCTGCGCATCGAGGGGCGCACCTCGGATCGCTTCGCCTTCGACTTCCGTGACGACCCCTACGTGACGACCGCCGAGGTCGTCTGGCCACTGACAAGTCGCCATGTACTGTGCATGCGCTTCGTCGAGGGCTGGCATCTCGATCATGCGCGCGAGGCTGAAGCAGCCGGCGTCGACGCGCGCTTTCTTGCGCTGTATGGGGCCAACGTGTTCATGAAGCAGGTCATGGTGCTTGGGCGCTTCCATGCGGACCTGCATCAGTCGAACCTGCTCCTGACTGCTGACGGGCGCATCTGCTACATCGACTTCGGCATCATGGGGCAGGTGCGCGACGAGGACAAGGAGGCGATCGCTCAGGTGCTCGCCGCCACCGTCTATGCCGACGCGAAGCGCGCCATCAGCTACTCCGCCGACCTGGGGCTGGTCGTGCCCGAGGATCAACAGGATGCGGTCACCGCTCGGGTCGCCGAGCTCATGCGGCGCACGTTCTCGCACACGCCGCGCGACGTGCGGGGCTTCGCCATCGGCTTCCTCTCGATCATGAACGAGCAGAAGGTGAGTGTGCCCAGGGGATTCGGGCTGCTCATAAAGGCGCTGGTGGTCGTCGAGGGCTGCGCCCAGATGGTCTATTCCGACATCGACATCGTGGATGCCGCCAAGGAGTTCACGACGGAGCTGGTGTTGACGCACATGCTGCGCCCCGCTCGCCTCTGGGCGCGTCTGCCACGGGCGATCGACGCGGCTCTTGCAGAATTGATAGGTTAGTTGTTGCTATGCAGTGGGTCGCCCGTTTATAATGGATGCAGCGTACTAGTTTTGGGCCCTATGGCGACGACGGAGCGACCTCGTCGCCATCGGGTCCGCTTGATGTCTGAAGAGAGGGGCGTTCGTGCCCGAACTGCAGCGGTTCGTTCAGGGTAACCTTACCTGGCACTCGGATCGGGAGCTTCTTCCCGAGGGCATCCTCATCGCCTTCTCTGAGCGGACGGGCGGACGCTCCGCTGCCCCGTATGCGACTCTGAACCTGAGCGATCGGGTGGGCGACGGGCCGGCTGCGGTCGCAGAGAACCGTCGCCTGCTCATGTCTGCTCTGGGACTTGACGAAGCGACCCAGGGGCGTCTGCACTCCTGCATCCAGGTGCATGGCGCCGACGTCGTGCGCGTCGATGAGCCGCTTGCAGATCCGGTCGTCGCTAACGCCGATGCGCTCGTCACGGCGACGCCGAACATCCCCTTGCTTGTCTGCATCGCTGACTGTGTGGGGATCATCCTGGTCGCCACCGGTCCGCGCCGCGCGATCGCGGTGGTCCACTCGGGCTGGAAGGGCACGCTCGCCCGGATAGCGGCGGCTGCGGTGGACGCACTCCACGAGTCCTATGGGGCAGGTCCTGGAGACATCGTCGCCTACCTCGGGCCTTACATCGGCCCTGAGTCCTTCGAGGTCGACGCACAGCTCGCCGCGCGCTTCGCAGCGGAGTTCCCCGGCCTTGAGCAGACTCCGGGTGCTGGCGGCATCGCGCGTCTCGACCTGGGGGCAGCGGTCTCACAGACGCTGCGCGACGTCGGCGTGGCGGCGGAGCGGATCGTGAACCTGGGCGTGGATACCGCTCAGGATCCGGCGCATTTCTACTCATATCGCGCGCAGGACGGCACAACGGGGCGCCAGGGGGCGCTCGCCTGCCTGCTGCCTGAGGATGACTCCCATGCGTAGCGTCCGTCCTGCGGTCGCGCTGCTGCTGGCGCTCATGCTGACAGGCGCGCTCGGTCTCAGCGGCTGCACGAAGGGGAGCACCGACATCGTCGTCAGCGGATCGACGACGGTCGAGCCGATCGCCGAGGTCGCCGGCGAGGACTATGCCAAGGCGCATCCGGGCGTCTCGGTGCTGGTGAGCGGGCTCGGATCTTCAGCGGGCATCGAGGCGGTCGGGGTCACCAGGACCGCTGACATCGGTACGAGTTCACGTGACCTGAAGGACAACGAGAAGAAGCTGGGTCTGGAGGTCATCCCGATCGCGCATGACGGGATCGCGGTCGTGGTCAACCCGGCCAACCCCGTCAGGAACCTCACCTTGGCGCAGCTGCGTGATATCTATGCCGGTAAGATCACGAACTGGAAAGAGGTCGGAGGCGATGACGTGCCGATCACCCTGGTCAACCGGGACGAGTCCTCGGGGACCCGCGACGCCTTCACGAAGTTCGTCATGGGAGATACGGCGTTCAACCTGGATGCCGTGGTCCTGCCGGGCACCGGGCAGGTGCGTGAAGTGATACGACGTACCAAAGGCGCGGTCGGCTACATCTCTGAAGGCTTCGTCAACGGCCAGGTACGGGCGCTTGCTGTCGACGGCATCACGCCGTCTCCGGCGAACATCGCGTCTGAGAAGTATCCCCTGTCGCGCAAGCTTTATTTTCTTGTGCGCAAAGACCTCAGTCCTGAGGCGCAGGGTTATGTCGACTACGTTCTCTCGGATGCGATCCAGGAGGGCGCGGTGCGCGAGGCCGGCTATCTGCCGGTCAATCCGAAGGGAGGGCCGCGGAAGTGAGCGCTGCCTACACACCGCAGCCGCTCACGCAGCAGACACTTCATCCTGAAGATGAAGGCCCGTTCCCGGATCTGGCACAGACACAGCCCCGACACAAGACGGCTGCGCTGACACTCGTCTCGCGCGCCACCCAGATCAAGGAGCGAGGCCTGTTGCTCCTGTTCTTCGCCTGCGCGATCGTCGCCGTGCTCGGCGTCGTGCTGATCTTCGCCTTCGTGGCCTACCAGGCTTCCGGAGTGTTTCCCAACATCGGCTTTCTGAAGTTCATCACGGGCACGAAGTGGTCGGTCGCCCACAGTCAGTTCGGCGTCGTACCCTTCATCGTCGGCAGTGTGGTCGTGACTATCGGCGCCCTTGCCATCGGCGCTCCGCTGGCGATCATGACCGCGCTTTTCCTCTCTGAGGTCGCCGGTCCGCGGGCGCGCGCGGTGATACGTCCGGCGGTCGAGCTTCTGGCCGGCATCCCTTCAGTCGTCTACGGCTTCTTCGGCGTGACCGTGGTGGCGCCGCTCGTCGCCCGGCTCTTCGGTGGAGCCGGCTTTGGGCCTTTGACCGCCTGGATCGTGCTGTCGATCATGATCGTGCCGACCATCGCGATGCTTTCCGAGGACGCGCTCGATTCGATCCCGATGGGGATCCGCGAGGCTTCCTTCGCCATGGGGGCGACCCAGTGGCAGACCATCTATAAGGTCGTGTTGCCGGCCGCCAAGATCGGCATCATCGATGCGGTCATCTTAGGGATGGGACGTGCTATCGGCGAGACCATGGCCGTGCTTATGATCGTGGGCAACGCGCCACAGATGTTCGCAGGTCTGACCAAGCCGATCGCAACGCTCACGAGTCAGATCGTACTGGGTATGAGTTATGCGGCCGACGACTTCCGCACCGCGCTCTTCGGCATGGCGGCGCTGCTGTTCCTCATCTCGATGTGTCTGGTCCTGATCGTGAGGCTTCTTTCCCGGACGGGAAAGGAGGGCTGAGGCGAGCATGCGTGATATGTTCTCTGAAGACCGCGAGCGCCTCAAGGAGCTTGGGCCAGGCGCCATGGATAAGACGGCGCGCAACGAGGCCAAGCGCGCCCGCCTGCTCAAGGAGCGCCTTGCGAACAACACCGCCCTGGCGGTACTGTGGGTAGCGGCCGGGATCACGGTCGCCGCGCTGATACTCATCATCCTCTATGTGGTCATCAACGGCGCCCCCATGATCTCGCCGAAGTTCATCTTCACCTGGCCCCACGGCGTCAGCGCGAAGGGCGGTATCTGGCCGACCATCATCTCGACACTCTATGTGACGGGCCTGGCCATGCTCATCGCGACGCCGGTCGCGGTCCTGGCGGCGGTCTACCTGGCCGAGTATGCCAAGCAGGGAAGGATCGTGACCGTGATCCGCTTCGCGGCCGACTCGCTTGCTTCGGTCCCCTCGATCGTCATGGGACTTTTCGGTCTGGCCTTCTTCGTCGAAGCCTTCCATCTGCCGATGTCGATGCTCTCTGCCGCACTCGCCCTGTCGCTGCTCATGCTGCCGATCATCATGCGCGCGACCGAGGAGGCCATCAGGGCGGTGCCGCGCTATATCCGTTGGGGGAGTTACGGGCTGGGAGCGACGCAATGGCAGACGGTCAGCCGGGTCGTCCTGCCCTGGGCGATGCCGCGCATCATCACGGGACTGGTGCTTGCGATGGGGCGCGCTATCGGCGAGACCGCGGTGGTGTTCTATACCATGGGTATGGCCATCAACATGCCGCTGACCCCCCTGGAATCAGGACGCTCCATGGCCGTCCACCTTTACCTGCTGGCGGTCGACGGCATCAACCTGAAGGCCGCCTACGGTACGGCTCTGATGCTCATGCTCATGATATTCTTGCTCAACATGTTCGCCCGCTACATCCAACGTCGTTATCGGAAGGTGCGCTGATATGGCATTCGATCTCCCTCAAGGAAGTGCGTTGACCCCGGCCACCGTCCATGACAGCACGGTGTACACGGTCCCGTTGGTAGCTGTTGCCGACGAGACGCTGTTCTTTGTGCGCAACCTGGAGTTCTTCTACGGAGACTTCCATGCGCTGACCAACGTCTCCCTCGACATCCACCCGAAGGCCATCACGGCGCTGATCGGTCCTTCCGGCTGCGGCAAGTCGACCTTCCTGCGTTGCCTGGACCGCATGAACGATCTGATCGCTGGTACCAAGGTTGAGGGCTCGGTGCTCTTCTCAGGATCCGATATCTATGGACCGGGCGTCGATCCGGTCGACCTGCGTCGGCGCGTCGGGATGATCTTCCAGCAGCCCAACCCCTTCCCGCAGTCGATCTATGACAACGTGGCCTACGGGCCGCGTCTTCAGGGCATCCGCAAGAAGTCCGAACTGGACGAGATCGTGGAAGACTCGCTGAAGCGCGCCAACCTCTGGAAGGAAGTCAAGGACATCCTGAGCAAGAACGGGCTTGCGATCTCCGGAGGGCAGCAGCAGCGCCTCTGTATCGCGCGTGTTCTTGCGGTCGAACCTGATGTGTTGCTCATGGATGAACCCTGCAGCGCTATCGATCCGACGTCCGTGCAGAAGGTCGAGGACCTCATGGCCGAGATCAAAGAGGAGGTCACGACCATCATCGTCACGCATAACATGCAACAGGCGGCGCGCGTGAGCGACTACACCTCGTTCTTCCTGCAGGAGGTCGCCGGTGAGCCGGCGGTCCTGGTCGAGTCCGGCAAGACGAACGACCTGTTCACCAACCCGCAGGACAAGCGCACGGAAGACTACATCACGGGCCGCTTTGGTTAGCGGAGTGTGCCGGTCGTGTTACGAAAGCCGGGAGCGGGCGCAAGAGATGGTATAACCATATCCAGGGCAAAGTAGCACAAGAGCCAGAAAGGAACGGTCGGGATACGACTATGAGAGAACAGTACAGACAGATACTTGGAGAGATAAAGGCCGAGGTCGTCAGCATCCTGGCCGATCTTGAGGTGACGGTCCAGGAAGCAGCGCGGGCCCTGCTCGAGGGCGACTACGAGCTTGCGACCCGGATCGTGGCCGGTGACGATGAGTATGATCGGCGCACGCTGGCGGTCGAAGATCGGGTGCTCGAGACCATCGCGACCCAGTTCCCGGTGGCGCGCGACCTGCGGCTCCTCCACTCGATGGCGTTCATCGCGATGTATGAGGAGCGGATGGCCGACCTTGCCGCTAACGTAGCGAAGACCGCTCTGCGCGTCACGGACAAGAAGGGGACCGTCCGCGCACCTCAGGCTCTGGCCGATCTGATCAGCCAGCAGAGTGAGCTTGTCGCCGAAGTCCTCAAGACCACACGCGAGGCCCTGGAGACGAGCAGCCTGGAACTGGCGCTGAAGCTTCCGGAACTGGACGCGCCGATCGACTCGCTTTACAAGCAGTTCTTCCGTGAGCTCGCGCACTTGACCGATGAGAAGGAGATCGAGTGGGCGAGTCGCATGGTCATGTCCTCGCGCTATCTGGAGCGCATCAGCGACAACGCGGTCGACATCGGGGAGCGGGTCGTCTTCCTGATCACCGGGGAACGTGACGCCTATGACGAGATCGAACTCAGCGCGGAGGGCCAGCACGGCTAGTCCCTGCGCAGAGGACCTGGCGCGCAACCTGACCGAGGTCCGCGCGCGCATCGCAGCTGCAGCCCAGCGCGCGGGGCGTGATCCGGCAGAAGTGAGACTCGTCGCCGTCTCGAAGACGGTGTCGCCTCAGACCGCCGCCCTCCTGGTGGATGCGGGGCAGCTCCTGCTGGGGGAGAACCGGGTCGACCGCTTCCTTGAGAAGCATGAGGCGATCCCCGCAGCCCAGATCCATCTGATCGGCAGTCTTCAGACCAACAAGGTCCGTTACGTCGTCGGTCGTACGCCCCTGATACATTCGGTCGACAGCCAGCGCCTGCTCGAGAAGATCGACGCCCGGGCCGCGGCGCTCGACATCATCCAGCCGGTGCTTCTTGAGGTCAACATCAGCGGGGAGGGCTCCAAGCATGGTCTGACGCCCCAAGGTGCGCGCGAACTGGTGGACGCTGTTGCCGTGGGCGCGCTCGCTTGTTCGCACCTGCTGGTCAACGGCCTGATGACGATGGCGCCTCTGGACAGCCCTGAAGCGGTACGCTGGGTGTTCAGGGAGCTCCGGCGCCTGCGCGATGAGCTGCGGCAGAGATCGCGCGGAGCGCAGATCCTGCTGGAGGAACTCTCGATGGGGATGAGCAACGACTTCGAGGTCGCGGTCGAAGAAGGCGCGACGCTCGTACGGATAGGGACGGCTCTGTTCAAGGAGACTGATCGAAGATGAGTATGTGGGATAACGTGAAGTCGAAGTTCGGCTTCGGCGACGAGGACTATGACCCCGAAGGTGAGTTCGATGACGGGATGCCCGGAGACGACGACCTGAGCAGTTCCTATGACTATGAGTCACCTTACGGGTCAGGCGCAAGCGCTGGATCGGTGCGCACGCGTCCCCGCACGCCCGATCTCGAACGCGCCTCAGCTATGACCGGAGCTCCGCTGCGCTCGGTGCCGACTGGACCGGCGACCGTATCCCCGATGACGCCTCAGGTGCGTATCCACAACGCGCGACCGACCAGCTTCGACGAGGTCAGCGTGCTTGCCGATAAGTTCAAGGCCGGAACCCCGGTCATCCTCGACCTCACGCGGGTGCCGGCGGCCCAGCAGCGTCGTTTCATCGACTTCGCCTCGGGCCTGACCTACGCGCTTGACGGAGGTATCTCGAAAGTCGCCGATCTTATCTTCATGCTGACCCCTCACAATGTGGAGATGAGCGATCTTGAGCAGCGCAAGTTCGGCTCTGCCCGGACGATCTTCTAGGGAGAAAGTGGAGTACATGGCGATACAGAACAATCCAGGTCGTGTGGCGGTGATCGGCGCTGGCAAGATGGGCTCAGCGCTTCTGGCCGGCTTTCTGAAGTGCGGGCTGGTCGATCCGCGTCATGCGGTGGTCGTTGAGCCCGGTCTGACGCGGCGCTCCGAGCTCGCCCGCGAGTTCCCGGGAGTGACCTGTCTGGCTCAGGTCACGCAACTTGAGCTGGGCGCGGGCGACATCTGTCTGCTCGCGGTCCATCCTGAGACGGTCACCCCCGTGCTCCAGCAGCTGCGGGATCGTCTGAACGGAGCCCTGCTGGTCTCTATCGCGGGAGGGGTCACGACAGACCAGCTCCAGGCAGAAGTCGAAGAGGGGACCCCCGTCGTGCGCGTGATGCCCAACACGCCGGCGATGGTCGGCGAGGCGATGTCGTTGCTGACCCCGGGGACGCATGTGACGAAGACCGCGCTGAAGTCGGTCGTGAAACTCTTTGAAAGCGTCGGACGCGCCTGTGTCGTTGCCGAGGAACTGCAGCCTGCCGGTACGGCGGTCTCCGGGAGCGGACCCGCCTATTTCGCCCTGGTGGCAAGCGCTCTGATACGGGCGGGAGTGATGCATGGACTCCCTCTGGCCCTGGCGGTCGAACTCACCGAACAGACGATGCTCGGGACGGCGCGACTGCTTCAGGAAAGCGGCATGCAGCCTGAATCGCTGATCGATGTGGTCTCAAGTCCCGGAGGGACAACGGCCGTCGCGCTCGCAGAACTCGAGAACGCGGGCCTGCGCGCCGCCTTCACCAACGCGGTCGATGCCGCCGTGGCCCGGACCCTCAAGCAGGGGCTCGACGAGGACCCGGACGATGCAACGAAAGCGTGATACAATGTCAAACGACGAAGCCCCACAACGACTGTGAAGGAACGACCATGAAGATCACTGCCCTGGATATCCACCAAAAGGAGTTCGCCCGTGGGATGAGGGGCTATCGTGAGGATGAGGTCGACGGATTCCTCGACCAGTTGGCGGTCGAGATCGATTCTGCCGCGAAACAGATCCAGACTCTGGAAGAGAAGGTCGCGGCGCTTGAGTCCCAGGGCGCTAACCTTGAGGCGGAGCGCAACACGATCAACCACACCCTCCTGACCGCCCAGAAGGCTGCAGATGACATGCTGGAGAAGGCCCGGGTGCAGAGCGAGGAGATGCTCGTCGAGGCCCGTAAGCAGCACGCCTCCGAACTTGAGAAACTGCGTCAGGAGTCGGAAAGCTATGCGGCCGAGGCCCGGCAGAAACATCACAAGCTTGTGGGGAGTCTCGCCCGTCTTCAGGAAGAAGAGGAGCAGTTCCGCAGAAGGTATGTCGCGCAACTCGACAGCTTCCTGCGCGATGTACGTCGCATCGAGTCCCAGGCACGGACTGCGGTCAAGGCGGTCCCGATGTCTCAAGAGGCAGAAAAGGAGCTGCAGGCGGCGAAGCGCGACGAAGCTGCGCCCGGGCAGCAGCCTGTTCAGCAGGCTCCAGCTGCGGTGGCGCCACAGGACGCTCCGGATCCCATGGCGGCGGCGCTTGACGATACGGACTTCTTCGAGATCCCTCCGGTCTCGATTCCAGCCGCAGGCGAGGGCGAGCCGACTCCTGCCCCGGCGCCAGCGGAGGCCCCTGCCCAGAAGCAGGAAGCTCCGGCAGCTGAGCAGTGGGGCGATATGGATAATGACGACCTCGATATAGAGGAAATCGACTAGACGCGCCTGGATGCTTGTTGGCTGTGTTGCTGCGAAGCTCGCGGCCTAAAGGCCGCCACGCTTCGCAGCGCCTTGCCAGCAAGCATCCATTTCACGTCTGGCTGTTGTCAGGCTACCTGGAAGCTGGCGAGCGTCAGCCCGCCGGCATGCCCGAAGATGAGTTCTTCCTGGCCCGCGCGCGAATAGATGCCCGCAAGCTTCCCTGCATAGAGGTAGAGCCCGGTGAGATGCTGGAACGGTTCCAGCTGCGGCTCACGGAGTTGCTGGGGCTCGCCGGCAACGGGCAATGAGAAGACGTTACGGATGTTGCTGCTTTGGTACTGCTCGACGTACTCCTGGATGATGAAGCCGGTATCGACGCGCTCTTTGATGATCCGTTCCCACTGCTCCTGGTCGACCCCTCGTCCGGCGACGACCCCGGAAGCTGCATAGAGATCGAGGGGCTTGATGATCCAGGCGTCCTTGGTGCTGAGCACCTCCGCCAGATCGATCGCCGTCTCCTCCAGACGCCAGGTCGCCGGGATATGGGCTTTGACGAAGGCGGCCTCGTCTTCTGTGAGACGAGAGAGGGTCTCGTCGCGGCGCAGGACCTCGAAGATGATCTTGGCATGCGCGATCTGGGTCTGAAAGCCTCCGACGAGACAAACGGCGCCGTTTCGCACCGCCGCAAGGAAGTCGCCGACCTCATCGAACTGCGCCATGATGTCGGTCGTGACCGCGCGACGATACACGGCGTCCAGCGGTCCTCCCTTCGCATCGGCCAGCCGGTTCCCGTCCCAGCGCAGGCTGCGGATATCGATGACCTCACAGTCCAGCCCGCGCTTACGGAAGCGTCGCGCGAACTCCTCCTGTTCTGCAGTGGTCGCTTTATCCAGGAAGTCGACGATCGCCACGCGCGGGGCCGTCTGCCCGCGCTGGCCTCTGCGACCCGCCCAGTCCGCGTAGATGCCCAGGAACACGTCGATCCAGCTCTCGAAGAGCTCAAAGGGCCTGAGATCATAGCCCCTCTGTTCGAAAGCCCTGAACGCCGGTGTGTGCTGGATCGCGCGGCAGAGCTCACGGTCCTCGTTCATCGCTGAGGCGCCGTCGGTGTTAAGCTCGCAGAACTTGAAATCACCGCTGTCCACCTGGTAGAAGATGTCGGCGCGCATGATCGGGATGGGACTTGCGTAGCCGGGGTCAAGACAGATGAGCTCCTCAAGGCGCGGATCGAAACCGAAGAGCCTGCGATAGAGCGGATCGGACCGGTAGCGGGCGATGACCTTGGCCAGTATCCCGTACAAAGTCGAGGTCTCCTCGCGCAGCGCGCAGATGACCGCGGGGGGATAGAGCTGGGGCAGGTAGGCGAATTCGATGACCGCGCCCTGATACAGGGCGCTCGAGTGCGCCATGGCGCGGGCCGCGATCCGCTGTCCGGCAAGGTCAAGGCCTTCCAGACCCAGGGCGATGCTCTCGTATTCCTTATGAAGCTCAGTCACTGACTTCATCGCGGGGGCTCCTTCGTGCGACGATCAGGCCTGCGAGTGCGTCCAGATAGTGCCGCTCCTCTTCAGGCAGGCCATCCTGGGCAAGCTCGACGAGCAGGTCGAGCCAGGAACCGGCGCTGCGTCCGTAGACCATGCCCTGATAGCCGGCCTGGCGCAGTTCCTGCTTGGCGCAGGCGACATCTTTTGCGCTGCGCGTATCCAGTGACAGCAGATCGGCGAGGCGCCCGAGCGCGTCTGCGTCGTAGAACAGGCCCTTGATCAGTGCCGTCAGGCCCAGAGCCAGGGAGATATCGACGGAATCGGCCATGCGGATCTCGACGTAGTTCTTCAGGCGTACGTCGAAGAAGAACATCGAGAGCAGGTGCTCGATCTCTGCGCGGGTCATCAGGCGTCGGGCATAGAGCTCGGCGGCGCTTGTGCCGTCGCAGTCCCCGTAGCTGCCGTCGGCGCGGGGCTCGACCACGAGGGGAGCGGCGGCCAGCGCGCGCGCGTAGGCAGCGAATCCGAAGTCAGGCTCGAAGAGCCCCGCGACGGTGCCCGCGCGCGCCGCGTCGACGTCATCCCAGATCATCGTGCGGATCATGCGCTCGGAAGCCTCGGCGCCCTCATAGCGGGTCGCAGAGTCGCAGGCCAGCGCCAGCAGTGGGCCGATGAGCGTGGCGACCCGCATCTTGAAGACGGCGTCGCGCTCTCCGGTATAGTCGATCGAGATCTGGGTCGCGGCGCTGCCTCGCATCATCTGGCGTCCGCGGGAGCCGGTCCGGGCGAAATGCGCATCCATGAAGCGGTAGCGGTCCTTCGGGATCAGCTCGACCTCATCGGCGCGCAGGTCGGGTCGATAGCCCGTCGCCTTGAGGTGTTGGCCCCGCCCCTGCAGCACCGCCTCGATCTCCGCGCGGAAGAGCTCATAGCTTTCCTCCAGCTGGTGGATGCGACAGAAGGGCCCCGTGCTGATCTCGACCTGGGCGCCTGGCTCCAAGGTGAGCGTGGTGCCGGGCCGGGCCAGCCCGATCAGATGGGCGCCCTCCCGGATCTCGGACTCATAGGCGCCGCGCAAAGACCTCAGCAGATCCTCGATGCCCTCAGGGCCGAAGTAGGCTACGCTGGCCCCCTCGTCGGTCATGACGAACTGCTCAAGCTCGAGGCCGAGCCGGCAGGCGCAGGCCTTGTCGCCGCTGCTCAGATAGGCAGCGATGGCCTGGATGTTGCGGGCGTGCAAGTCGCTCGGGCGCTCAGCGTTCATAGGCGTCTCTTTCTGGTGGGAGGTATCCAGGGCACTGCAGACTCAGACCTTCCTCAGTTTCGCGACACACTCGACATGGGGAGTCTGGGGGAAGAGATCGACCGGGCGCAGACTTTCCAGACGGAAAGAGGACGCCGTCAACAAGCGCAGATCGCGCGCAAGAGTGGCCGGATCGCAACTGACGTAGACAAGACGTTCAGGCGCCATCTGCTCGATCGCGCAGATCGCCGCGGCGCTGAGCCCTGCCCGGGGCGGGTCGACGAGTACGGCGTCGGGCTGCCCGATATCCTCGGTGTCGCGGCCGAGTTGTCCGGCGATGACCTCTGCCGAGAGATCAGCCTCGGCCAGGTTACGCCGCAGGTCACGTACGGCGGGTCCCGAGGACTCGACGACGGTCAAGCGCCTGGCAGAGGCAGCCAGAGGCAGGCTGAAGGCGCCGACCCCGCTGTAGAGGTCGCAGGCGTGTTCGCTTCCGTCGAGCTCAAGGGCCGCCTTGACGATCTCTACCAGTCCCTCGGTCGCGGCGGTGTTGACCTGGAAGAACGAGGGGGCGCTGACCTTGTACGGGAACCCTGCGAGACGCTCCTTCCAGTAGCCCGCCCCGAAGAGCGCCTCTACCCCCTTCAGGACAGGGATGGGGTGCTTACGGCTGCCGCGGCCGGCCGTCGTCTTCTGCATGACGCGGACGATGCTCGTGATCTCGGGACAGGCGGCCTTACACGTGCTCGCGACCCGGGCGCGCGGAAACGAGCCGGGTCGGGTCATGCAGGCGAGCTCAAAGGACTTGGTCCGCGCTGAGTAGCGCAGCGCCACGCGCGACAGCCCGACATCGGCAGAGCCGAGGCTGTAGCGCAGGGCCCCCTGAACTGAGTTCAGCAGGTCCTTGAAGGGGGCGCTGAAGAGCGGACAGCTCCCCGGTTCGACCAGTTCGGCCGAGCCCGCGCGGTGCAGCCCCAGGCTGAGGTGACCGCGCACCGTGCGCGCGTCCAGTTCGATCTTGTTGCGATACTCATAGTCTGCAGGCGAGCCGATGATCGGAAGCGTCAGGGACTCCGCATCGGCGATCCCTGCGATCCGCTGCATCGCGTCGATGATCGCATCGCGCTTCGCGGCCAGAGCGGCGCTCGGCAGCAGGTGTTGCCACCGGCAGCCCCCGCAAGCACCCCAGCCGAAGTGGGGGCAGGGAGGAGTCACGCGCAGGGGGCTCGCCTGGACGAGTGCGCCCACATGCCCGCGCGCGAAGCGTGGGCGGTCCTCGTCGATCATCACGCGGACGACGTCGCCGGGACAGCCGTAATCGACGAAGACCGCCCGTCCGTCCGCAAGACGGCCGACCGCGCTTCCGTCTGAGCTCAAGCGTTTCAGGGAGATCGTTTCAACCATACACTCATACTAACAGAGCGCCGACCTCGCATCGGGCGAAACGTGGTACCATAGCAAGGAAAGAGAAGCTGATGTTTCTGCGAGAGAAAGGATAGGAACATGTCAGTACCCGTCGTAAACAAGGACCTGTGTACCGCCTGTGGTACCTGCGTCGATGATTGCCCCAACGGCTGTTATGACCTCACCGACGTCGCGGTGCTCGCACGTCCGGATGACTGCATCGAGTGCGGTATCTGCGTGGATGACTGCCCCAGTGGCGCGCTGTCGATGGACTGAACGCGCCCGACGTTCTCTCAGCAGGGGGGTCGCACCCAGAGGTGCGACCCCCCTTTTTATATGAGCGCTCCTTACTCCTACGCTCTGACCTTCGAAATAATATTTCAATCATTAAACATTATTCCCATGTACCTCGACTAAAATGCTACAATATAAGCCGCAGTTCGATCCGGCACAGCAGGATCGTCTGTGGAGGGGGAGAAAGGGAGAAGGAATAATGAAGAGAACCGTGAAGAACAAAGTCGCACGTCTGGCGAAGCTCTGTCTGGTCATCGTGACCACGGTAGCCTTGCTTGCGTCGACGACAAGTTTCGCCTACGCCGCGGTGGGCGATACTAACGTGGTACCCGATCCGCAGCTCCAAGCCTACCTCAACGCGAACAAGTTCACGCCAGCGCGCCCTGCTACCACACCGATCAGTGCGGCGGAACTTGCCAACATGACGGGCAACATAAGCCCCGGCGCCTCGTATCCAGGGATCACGAGCTTCGAGGGTCTGCAGTACGCCAAGCAGATCGGGAGCGTGACCTTCGCCGAGGTCACTATCAGCGATCTGACGCCACTGGGCCAGATGTCTGAGGTGAACTCGATCAACATCCAGAGTTATACCACGCCCAGCGGCGTGGTCGATCTGACGCCGCTTACGCCTTTGGCGAACGATCTCATCATCTTGAGATTCAACAACAGCTCCTATGATGTTGCGACGACACAGATCATCGGGCTTGGGACGTTCACGAACCTTACGTCGCTCTCGCTTAACTACAGCGCCCTTTCCGATCTGCCCGGCCTGAGCAGCTTGACGAAGCTGTCGATGCTCTATCTCAACGGGAACAACTTCGGTAACGACATCATCGCCCAGCTACCCAGCACCACCTTCTCGATCCTGAACCTGTCATACAACCACATCAGCGACTTCAGTGGCGTACCGACGGCATCGCAGCGCTATCTCGGCGGTCAGGATGTTCTGGGCTCTGATGTTCTGCTTGCGTCGGCAGATCAAGATACGTTCACTGCAGATCCGGCTGACCGACCGATCAGCCCCACCGGGGGACCGGCCTCTACTGCCTCGGGCGCTGACACCGGCCCGATCACCTTCGATGCCACCGATCTGTACCGCGACACCGATCTGAGCAGTTGGGGTATGGATCTGTCTTCCGTACCGGCGTTCACTGATTTCACCTACTATGAATGGTATGTGGATTCCTCCGACTGGTCCTATTCGTTCTACCCGGTGGCTACCGTTGATATGAACGATGACGCTGGCTTGAGTTACCCGACTGACACGACCCTCGACGAGGCGCTCGCCACGTTCAGCTATTCGGTCGACGACCCCAGCGTCCCGACCTTCACTCCCGTGAGCTATGCGCTGGAAAGCGGCACGTTACCGACAGGCATCACGCTGGATCCGACGACGGGCCGTCTGGTCGGCACGACGTCAGAGGAAGGCGCTTTCGAATTCACCATCAGCGCCACCGACGCCAACGGCCTGATGGTCATCGGTTCGTTCACGGCAACGTTTGAGAAAGCCGCTGAGCCGCCCGTCGAGTCACCGGTCGAAGAGACGAAGCCACCGGTCGTATCAGAGACGGCATCGCCGACGGCCAAGCCCAAGTCCGAACCCCTGCTGGCCCTCCCACAGACCGGTGATACGCAGGGTGGGACCGTCGCGGTCGCGCTGGCGTTCTCTGGCGGCGTTCTTGCGGTGATGATCGTGGGTCTGCGGCGCAGCAAGCGCCAGATCAAGCGCTCCTAGGATCGACAGCCACGAGGAACAGGGGTCGCATCGCACGATGCGGCCCCGTGCCCTGCCGGGACGATCACCCGCAGCGCTCCTGGCAGGATCCCGACTTCAAAGCGTTCGGCGGAGAATATCTCGCCGTCGGCTTGCGCGATGACCGGGACCCTGTCAGGCGTGCTGATATGTACGGTGCGACAGTCGCGCCCCTGATACTCTCTGAGGAGCTTCTGCCGGGCGATGGCCAGAAG
This sequence comes from Actinomycetes bacterium, assembly GCA_009785855.1. Classification (GTDB taxonomy): domain Bacteria; phylum Actinomycetota; class Coriobacteriia; order WRKU01; family WQUG01; genus WQUG01. The sequence goes on along the minus strand of WQUG01000093.1, from coordinate 23,112 downwards.
CGGCAGGGCGATCAGCAGCTTCAGCTTCTTGATATCAGCCACCACAGAGCTCGCCAGCAGACCGTCGTCAGGCTCTGCCCAGGGGTTGATCCTGATACCGCCGCCGTAGGTCGTGCCGTTGGTCGTCGCGCACAGTATCACTTCGTGCCCTGAGGCGGGTTCATCGTCGTAAGCGATGATCAGCCGGATCGAGTGGAGGTTGAAGAAAGCGGTGGAGAGCAGGGCGCGGACGTAGAGGGCCAGCCCTGAACCGTGCGGGCGCTCCTTATATTCGATGGTCTTGGCGACGACGAGCGCGTCCAGCCCGACCGAGAAGCTGCTGAAGAAGAAGCGGTCGTTACATATCCCGACATCGAAGGACCGCGGGACGCCGTTTTGCAGGACAGGAAAGGCCCGGGAGAGCCCCGTGGGGATGCCGCAGAGCCGCGCGATGTCGTTGCCCGATCCGCTCGGGATGATACCGAGAGCAGGACGCGCGTCCTGCTCGATCCCCATGAGTCCGTTGATGACCTCGCTGATCGTCCCGTCCCCGCCAACGGCGATCACCCGCGAGATCCCGGCGCTTTCGCGGGCAAGCTCGGTGGCGTGGCGGGGTGCTTCGGTCACCACTACCTCGGCGTCAGTTTCCGCGAACAGTCCGCGGACCGCGTCGATCAGGCGCGAGGTGACGCCGTGCTGGGCGTTGGGGTTTATGATGACGCGGGTGGCAGGCAAATCAGCCTTTCTGTGTGGGACAAGGTGAAGATGGTGTCTGCAGCTTTGGTGCCCTCAACAGGATTCCGCGTCTTGCTTCGCAATCCGCGAAGACCTCGCTTGCGCTCGGCCCAAAACGGTCCGCTGGACCGTTTTGACCTTCCGGTTCGAATCCGTTCAGGACCTTGCAGCTTTGGTGCCCTCAACAGGATTCGAACCTGCGGCCTTCTGCTCCGGAGGCAGACGCTCTATCCATCTGAGCTATGAGGGCTCTTTCAGCTGTTTCATTATACGATAAGCCACGGGAGATCTTTCGCAGAATTGGGCGCCTGCCGGTTTTCATGCTCAATTTGTCGAGAGAGACCCAGTTTAACGTGTTCTTGTTTTATACTGGACAAGGTAAGTTTGACGAACGGGAGGCATAATGGCGGACGCCGCAACTGGGAAACTCAGGAACATCGCTCTGGTCGGCCACGGCGGAGCAGGGACCACCTCGCTCGCTGAGGCGCTGCTCTACTACACCAAGGTGACACCGCGCTTCGGCAACGTCGACGCCGGACAGAGCCATCTTGACTATGACAGCGAGGAGATCGAGCGTAAGTTCACGATCAACCTCTCGCTGGCCCCGCTGACCTACAAAGGGGTCAGGATCAACCTCATCGATACCCCGGGCTATGCTGACTTCATCGGGGATGCGATCGCCGGCATGAAGGCGGCAGAGATGGCGCTGTTCGTGGTCGATGCGGTGGGCGGCCCCCAGGTCATGACCGACCGTCTCTGGCAGATCGCGACCGAGATGGGCATCCCGCGCGCGATATTCATCAACCGCATGGACAAGGAGCACGCGGATTTCTCCGCGACCTTCGCGACGCTGCGCTCCCGCTATGGAAAGGCCGTCGTCCCGGTCCAGATCCCCATCGGGGCCGAGGAGGGCCTGGAGGGCGTGGTCGACGTGATCCGCCAGCAGGCCTTCTACCATAAGGATCCGGAGAAACCCTGCGAGATCCCTGAGGACATGGTCGAGCGCGCCGCCAAGGCGCGTGACGCTCTGGTCGACAGCACGGCGGATGCCGACGAGGAGCTTATGGTGAAGTATCTGGAGGGGGAGGAGATCACCCTCGAAGAGCTGGATCGCCTGCTGGATACCGCGGTCGCGGCAGGAACGGTCGTGCCGGTCTTCGCGGGATCGGTGACGAAGATGGCCGGTATCGATGACCTCCTGCAGGCCATCGTCGACTACTTCCCCCGTCCGGATCAGGGTCCGGCGCCCCTGCTTGCCGATGGCACGGTCTTCGATCCGTCCCCCTCTGCGGGCTTCACGGGTTTCGTCTTCAAGACCCTGAGCGATCCCTATGTGGGGCGCTTGAGTTTCGTCAAGGTACTCTCGGGCAGCATCAAGGACGGTGATGAGTTCATCGACTCGCGCACCGGCAACAAGGAGCGCGCCGCCCATGTGGTCATGATGGTCGGTAAGGAGACGAAGACCTTGTCCGGCCCGGTCCAGCCAGGCGACCTCATCGTTCTGCCGAAGCTCAGCTCTGTTCTGACGTCTGACACCCTCTCGACCTCCGGAAAGGTCGAGCTTGCGCCGATCCCCTTCCCGGAACCGCTCTATCCGGTAGCCATCGTCGCCAAGACGAAGGCCGACGAGGACAAGCTGGGGACCGCGCTGAAGGCGATCGTTGACGAGAACCCCACGATCGAGCTTGAGCGCAGCGAGGAGACCCACCAGACGGTGCTGAAGACCTACGGGGACACCGCAGTCGATGTCATCGTCGCACGCCTGCGCGACCGCTATCATGTAGAGACGCAGCTCGATGAGCTGCGCATCCCCTATCGGGAGACCGTACGGAAGACCGCTCAGGCGCAGGGGCGCCACAAGAAGCAGAGCGGCGGTTCCGGACAGTTCGGCGACTGCTGGCTGCGAATCGAACCGAACCCCGGCGAGGGCTATGAGTTCCTCGACGAGGTCGTGGGCGGCAGGATCCCGCGTCAGTTCATACCCGCGGTGGATAAGGGCGTTCAGGAGACGATGCAGCAGGGGGTGATCGCCGGATACCCGGTGGTCGACGTGAAGATCGCGGTCTATGACGGCAGCTACCACGCGGTCGACAGCAACGAGATGGCCTTCCGCACGGCTGCCCGGATCGGCTTTCGCGCCGCCGCCGAACAGGCAGCTCCGGTCATCCTTGAGCCGATGGCGAACCTGACGATCACGGTACCCGACGAGTATGCCGGGACGGTCATGGGTGACATCAGCAGCCTGCGGGGACGGGTCCTTGGTATGGGGGCTGCCTCGACCGGTATGCAGGAGATCAACGCGGTCGCGCCTTACGCCGAGGTCGCGAACTACTCGCCCCATCTGCGCTCTCTCTCGCACGGGACCGGCGTCTATACCATCGAGGTCGCCGGCTACGAACAGGTCCCTGCAGAAGTGCAGAAGAAACTGATCGCCGACTACGAAGCCTCCCGGGCACACGATTAACGGAAGGTCGCGCGGTGGACAGAGTCAAATACGAGGCAGCCAACCAGCTGTATCGCGAGAAGAACTACCGGAAGGCGGCGCGTCTCTTCCTTGAGGCCGCCGACAAGGGAACACCTCTTGAGAACGGGATGGCCTACCATGGCGCCGGGAACTGCTTCATGCGTCTGGCGCGCTATCATGACGCCATCGTGGTCTTCGAGCAGGCCTTGCGTGACGACAGCTATCAGAAGCGGGGCGCCGTCGAGAACAGTCTCGGCAACGCCTATCTCAAGCACGGCGATCTGAGCCAGGCCCTTGCCCATTTCGAGGCGGCCCTGGGCGAGGCCTCGACGAAGGAGCACTACCGGAGTCATCAGGGCCTGGCCCAGGTATACTTCAAACAGCGGGCCTTCGAGCAGGCGGCGCTGGCGAACAAGAACGCAGCCCTTGACGAGGGCAATCCGAACCCGGGGGCCGCTCTGGTGAACCTGGGACTCTGCCTGATGGCGCTCGGGCAGCCGAAGTCTGCAGCCGAGGCCTATCAGGCGGCCCTGGGCGTCGAAGGCTACACCAACCGGGGCAAGGCCCTGGCGAACCTCGGGATGGCCTCCTATGCGCAAGGTGAACTCGCCGCAGCGAAGCGAGCGCTTGAAGAAGCACAGGTCATGCGCCACTACCCGCTGAGTCAGGCGGCCATCGACGCGCTGGCGGATTGTCAGACGAAGTTGGAGCAGGGGATCGAACGGGAGGAGCCGGTCACACAAGCTCAGCAGCCGATGCCGGGAGATCCTGCGGTACCGGGGTCCGCAGACGGCGCTTCTGCAGATCCTGAAGACCTGCCGGATGGATCGACAGGTCAGATCGGCAACCTGGATGAGGTGGACAACTTCTTCGCGCTTACTGACAAGGAGATCGTCCAGCAGGGCAAGGAGGAGCTCCGGCGCTCCCGGGGCCTCCTGCGCAGGCTTCGACCGCTGCTGATCATCGTTGTGGTGCTGCTCGTGCTTGGCGGCGCTGTCGCCTACACGGTGCTCACTGGCTTCGGCATACCCTCGCGCACCACGACGCTCGATGCTCTGATCAGCGCCTATAACACCGGGGGCAGCTTCGGATCCTACTGGACCGATGATGCTTCAGAGATCAACCGGCAGATGTCAGCGCTTCCGCTTCCGACCCACTATACGATCGACTCGTTCGAAACAGGGCCCCTGACCAGCACGGCGAAGGTGTCGGTCCGCTCGGGCACCGGGGCGAAGAGCGGCTTCAGGATCACGTTCGAGCGGGTCAACACCGGATGGAAAGTCTCCGCGATCAGCGGCGGGTACTGACATGAATCGAAAGGATCGTTCCAGATGAAGGAAACAACCTACGCCATGATCAAGCCCGATGCGGTCGCTGCGGGTAAGATCGGTCGCATCATCAGCCGCTTTGAGGATGCGGGGCTGTGTATCGAACGCCTGGAGCTGGGCGTTCTGACCCGGGAGCAGGCAGAGGGCAATTATCAGGAGCACAGAGGCAAGCCCTTCTATGATGACCTGATCGCGTTCATCACCTCAGGTCCGGTCGTGAAGATGGTCCTGTCCGGCGAGGGAGCTGTCGGGAAGTGTCGCACGCTTATGGGTCCGACGAATCCGGCAGAGGCTGCGCCGGGGACGATACGGGGTGACTTCGGCCTGATCACCGATGCGAACGTCATCCATGGCTCGGACAGTGTTGAGTCCGCTGCCCGGGAGGTCGCTCTCTTCTTCGGCTCATAACAACAGGTGGTAACAGCTCCAGAACGCTTCAGGCGCCCCGGGGTCCTGCGACGATACTATTGAATCACCCGAAACGCCAACAAGGGAAGAGGAGACCTGTGTGTCTTTGAGCGATCTGTTCTATAAGTCGATGGGCAATGACATCGCCGTCGATCTTGGTACTGCGAACACTCTCGTGTCCATCCGCGGAAAGGGCATCGTGTTGGTCGAGCCCTCCGTCGTCGCCATCGAACAGGATTCGGGGCGTGTCCTGGCAGTCGGCAAGGAAGCGAAGCGCATGATCGGGCGGACTCCGGGATCGATCGTCGCGACCCGGCCGCTCAAGAACGGCGTCATCGCAGACTTCAACGTGACCGAGGCCATGCTGCGCTACTTCATCAACCAGGTCCGTGAACGGAAGTTCCTGTTCCAGCCCAAGCCCCGCGTGGTGGTCTGTGTGCCCTCTGGAGTCACCGAGGTGGAGAAACGCGCGGTCTTCGAGGCTACCATGACAGCTGGTGCGCGCCATGCCTTCCTCATCGAGGAGCCCATGGCGGCAGCGATCGGCGCGGGACTTCCGATCCAGGATCCGACCGGCTCGATGGTGATCGACATCGGCGGCGGCACGACAGAGATCGCCGTCATCAGTCTGGGAGGGATCGTCGTTTCTACCAGCCTGCGCATCGCGGGTGATGAGTTCGATGAGGCTATCGTCGACTATGTGCGTCGTGCCTATAACGTGCTGATCGGCGAGCGCACCGCAGAAGAGATCAAGTTCGAGATCGGAAGCGCTTTTCCGCTCGACGAGGAGGTCGACGTTGAGATCCGGGGGCGCAATCTGACCTCGGGGCTTCCCGTCACCATCACGATGGAGAGCGAGGAGGTCCGCGAGGCTCTGGAAGGCCCGACCTCTGCGATCGTTGACGCTGTGAAGCGCACGCTCGAGAAGACTCCCCCGGAACTCTCCAGCGATCTGATGGAGTTCGGCGTCGTACTCACCGGAGGCGGAGCCTTGCTGCGGGGTCTCGACGAGCGCCTCAAGGAGGAAACGAAGATGCCGGTCTATGTATCGGAGAGTGCGTTGATCAACGTCGTGAACGGCTCTGCCCAGGCGCTTGAGGAGATCGATGTGCTGAAGAAGGTCCTGCAGGGCGCTCGCTAGCGGGAGATGGATGTCGTGTCTCCGCTCAAAATAGCTACTCCTGAAAAGCGGAACCGGCCGTATGGCTGGCTGATCCTGCTGGTGCTGATCTCGATCGTGCTCATCACGGTCTCGATGCGCGAGGGCGCCCATGGACCGATCCAGAGCTCCCGGGTCGCCTTTCAGACCGTGACCAGTCCGGTCGGGCGCACAGGGAAGTGGGTCACGACGCCCTGGCGTCGCTTCACTGCCTGGCTGGGAGATATCGGCGTCTCGCGCAGCGAGCTGACGACCCTGCGTGACCAGAACGCAGCGCTCAGATCCCAGGTGGTCCAACTCCAGGAACAGGTCCGTTCTGCGCAGGCCAGCGCCGCGCTGAACGAGTCGGCGCGGTCGTCCGGCCACGCGGGCGTCATCGCAGATGTCATCGGGCTTCCGACCAGCTCCTGGCAGCAGGTCATCGTGGTCAACGCGGGAAGTTCGAAGGGCATCAAGCTCTCGATGCCCGTCCTTGCCTCCAACGGACTTCTCGGCCAGGTCGTCTCCGTCGGGCCGAACTATGCTCAGGTCCGGCTGATCACCGATCAGGAAAGTGGGGTGGCCACGCTTCTCCAGGAGAACCGGGCACAGGGCATCGTCCGTGGCTCGCTCTCCGGGGAGCTGACGATGAACTTCGTGAGTATGGATGCGACGGTCACCGCAGGCGACACGGTGGTCACCAGCGGCCTGGGCGGCGTGTTCCCGAAAGGGCTCATCGTCGGGCAGGTCTCGAAAGTCAGCAAAGAGGTCAACAGCCTCTATAAGGTGATCCAGGTCAAGCCAGCCAACGACATCGGGCGGGTCGAGAAGGTCATCATCCTGACCGATACGCCACCCGATATCACCACCTTACCGCCAGCGAAGGCGACGGGTGGCAACTGATGTTCGTCCTGAACAACAAAGTCCTCTCGGCGATCGCAGCGCTTTGTATCGCCCTCATCCTGCAGGTCGCGATCGGCCCGTCCATCGCCATCCTGTCGGTACGCCCGAACTTCCTCGTGATCGTCACGATCGTCATGGCGCTCGTCAACGGACCGGTCGAAGGAGCCTTCGTCGGCTTCTCTGCGGGGCTGCTCTTCGATCTTCTGGGCACGGGTCCCTTCGGGGCTGCGGCTCTGGGGATGTGTGTCGTCGGTTACCTTGCCGGGGTCGCCTACGAGCGCATCTTCGCCCAGGGCTGGGTCCTGCCGGTCCTGGTCCTGGCCGTCACCAGCTTCATCTACGAACTCTTCTCCTTGATCATCTTGTTGGTACTGGGCCAACAGATCGCCTTCTTCGGCGCGCTGGTGACGAAGGTGATCCCGATCGTGCTCTATACGACGCTGGCGGCGGTGCTTATCTTCCCGCTGCTCTCGCGCCTCTTGCGTGAGAATCCGACGATGGAGACCGTGCAGCATCTGCCGCGCGCAACGAGGATCTGAACGATGGACGACACGGGCGACATGCTGCGGGTGCGCTTCCTGATCCTGGGGGCGCTGGCCGTCCTGATCTTCGGGATGCTCGGAGTGCGACTCTGGTCGCTGCAGTTGCTCCAGGGCAAGAAGTATACGCTGGCGGCGGCGAGCAATACGCTGCGCACCTCGACAACGGCTGCGACCCGGGGAAGGATCTTCGACCGCAACGGCGTTGCGCTGGTGACGAACCGCTCGTCGATGACCGTCATAGCGCCGACCTGGATCAAGACCGACGACGAGGTCCTCGACCGGCTTTCTACCGTTCTCAAGATGTCGAAGACCGACCTCATCAACAAGCTGAACAATGCCCGCGACGCTCCGCTCGATCCCCATGTGCTCGCCATCGATGTGCCGATGGACAAGATCGCCTATATCAGCGAGCACGCGACGCAGTTCCCCGGGGTCGCGGTCCAGGCGAGCGCCGTGCGGCAGTATCCACAGGGCGCCCTGGCAGCGCAGGTGCTGGGTTACACCGGTGCGATCAGCGACGATGAGTTGCACAGCCCCTCGTTCAGGGGCTATCAGGCCTCCGACATCGTGGGAAAGAGCGGGGCGGAAGCCGAGTTCGAGAAGGCGCTCCAGGGCGTGCGGGGGACAACGAAACTCGAGGTGGACGCCGACGGGATCCCGAAGCGGACGCTCTCGACGACACCGGCGCAGTCAGGCGAGGACGTCCATCTGACGATCGACGCGAAGGTCCAGAAACAAGTCGAGGAGATACTGGTCGGCACGCTCCAGATCGCCCAGAAGAAGGGGGCGAAAAACGCGAAGGCCGCGAGCGCGGTGGCCCTTGATACCAAGACGGGAGACGTCATCGCGATGGCGTCTTTGCCGAGCTATGATCCCTCGCTGTTCATCGGCGGGATCTCAAGTTCGGCCTGGACCCAGCTGACCGCCTCCAGCTCCGAGTACCCTCTGACCAACCGGGCGATCAGTGCGATGTATCCGCCCGCCTCGACCTTCAAGTCCTTCGTCGCGCTGGCGGCCCTCAGCGACGGGCTTGCCACGCCCTATACCTCGGTCGACTGTCAGGGGCGCTGGACGGGACTGGGCGCCCAGTGGGGCAAGTGGTGCTGGAACCACGGCGGTCATGGCGAGCTCGACATGAACCAGGCCATCACCCAGAGCTGTGACAGCTACTTCTACAATCTGGGGAAGATGTTCTACGAGAAAGGTGGGGCGACGGGGACGCCGCTTCAGGACTACATACGCAACTTCGGCTTTGGATCGGTGACCGGCATCGACCTGCCCGGAGAGAACAGCGGACGCGTACCGACGCCAACATGGAAGAAGGCCTGGAACGCGGATTATCCGGAGCTGCAGCAGTGGGTCCCGGGAGATACCGTCAACCTTTCCATCGGGCAGGGCGACATGCTGGCCACCCCCCTGCAGATGGCGGTCGCTTACAGCGCCATCGCCAATGACGGCGTCGTGATGACGCCCCATATACTGAAGTCCGTCGCGAACAGCGAAGGGCAGTCGGTCTATATCTATAAGCCGCAGAAGGCCAAGGTCCAGCCGAGCGTCAGCGCGGCGTCTCTGGAGACGATCCACACGGCCCTGATCGACGTCACCAGCGCCGCGAGCGGCACGGCGAGCTCGGCCTTCCGGGACTACCGTCCGCAGGTCGCGGGCAAGACCGGCACCGCGCAGGTCCTCGGCAAGGACGACTACGGTTGGTTCGTCGGGTATGCGCCCGCTGACGCTCCTCGCTTCTGCGTGGCCCTGGTGGTCGAGCAGTCGGGGGACAGCTCGGTGACTTCTCCGGCGGCCCGCCAGATCTTCGAGGCGCTCTTCGGCCAGCAGGTCGAGCAGATCATCGCGAACGACAGCTCCCGGTAGGCCTGGATGTCAGAATCGATCAGAGCATGGATGAAGCGCTGGATCCACCCGGCGCTGGTGCTTTCCGCCCTTGCATTGGCGATCTACGGAGCGATCATCGTGACGGCAGCGGTCCAGGGCTATGATGCTCCGGGCGCCTTCATCAAGAAGGAGTATCTGGGGATCGTTCTGGGCGCACTCCTTGCCATCGGGGTCGTAGCGATCGACTATCGACGCTTCAAGTCCTGGTGGCCCGGCTTCCTGACGATGGCAGCGGTCCTGCTCCTCATGCCGAAGGTGCCCGGTCTGGGCGCACAAGGTGAGTTTGGCGGGACGCTCTGGGTCGGGATAGCGGGGCATTCTCTCTTCCAGCCCTCCGAACCCGCCAAGATCCTGACGATACTTGCCGGCGCTTCCTTCGTCTCCGGACTTGAGGGCGAGATCACCCAGCTCAAGGGCTTCCTGAAGGCGGTCGGGATCTGCCTGATCCCCTTTGTCCTGCTCATCGTCCAGGGGGACCTGGGGACGGCGCTGGTCTCGATCGCGATCATGCTCGGCATCCTCCTGATGGGCGGCGCCCGAGCGCGCCACCTGCTTGTGCTGATATCGACCGGCGTCGTGGCGATCGCAGCGCTGCTGTGGGTGAACTCGGTCTGGACCTACACGGTCACAGAGAACGGGAAGGCTGTGGTGATGCACCGCCTGATCAAGAACTACCAGCTCGATCGTCTCTCCGTCTTCCTCAATCCGGCTGATGATACCAGTGACGCCGGCTATCAGCTTCAGCAGTCCAAGATCGCGATCGGCTCCGGGCAGTTCGTGGGCTCGGGTCTGTCGAAGGGGACCCAGTCGACCCTGAACTTCCTGCCGACCCGCCACACGGACTTCATCTTCGCGGCGTTGGCCGAGAAAGTCGGTTTCGTTGGTTGTATGATCCTTCTGGCGCTTTATCTGGCGCTTCTGGTCACGAGTCTTTCGATCGGCAGCAGCGCCGAAGACTTGTTTGGTACACTGATAGCAGCAGGTATCATCGCCATGTGGTTGTTCCAGATACTGGAGAACATCGGGATGAACATGGGACTCATGCCGATCACCGGCATCCCTTTGCCCTTCATGAGCTATGGGACCACAGCGCTGATGACGAACCTGATCGCTGTAGGGGTCTTGGGCTCTATCTGGGCGCATCGTCCCTATCTTGCTGCGACGAAAGGGACGATCAGAAGTGGACTTTCCTATCAAGATCGGTGACGTCCTCAATCTCGGGAAGGACTTCATCTCCACACAAAAGCAGGGACTTCGGCTGATGATCTACCTTGATCCCCGCTGTTCAGATGAGCTGGCTGACGAGATCTGTACGCTCTTCTCGCCGCAAAGCAGCCGCTTGAAGGTCTTCGTGCGGATCCTGAGCGGCGAGGCGGAAGCTGACAGCGCCCTGATCGCCGGTGACGGCGCCCGCAGCGCGAGCATCCTGGTCTGTGCCCATGCTCGCGATATCGCGGCCCTGGGCGCCCTCCCGCAACCCTCCTGCGTGATCGTCGGCGACGACCTGCGGAGCCAGGCGGCAGACGTGCTGGGGGTATCGATCCTGGACGTCGTCTCGCCCCGCTCTGGAGAGATGGCCGCGCAGCTGGGGACCTGGTTCTCGACGCAGATCCCGGCCCGGCGTACGGCGATCGCGGCTGATCTCAGCTTCGCTCGCGAGGCGGTGTCGCGCGAGATCCGCTCGACGACCGCCTGGCAGAACGCCGTGATCGCGCTCGTGCCCTTCACCCATGGCGCCGACCTGCCGGTGCTCGTCGCAAACCAGGCGAAGATGATCCTGCAGCTTGCGCTGGTCGCTGGGCTCGAACTCGATGCCCAGCGTGTTCCGGAGCTTCTGGTCACCGGAGCGGCGGCGCTCGGCGGACGCCGTCTTGCCCGGAGCTTCTCGCCCCGCTTCCCGCCGACGCGCTGGCTTTCCCGGGCGCTGATCTCGTTTTCCATCACCTGGGCGCTGGGCTTCGCGGTCGAGCGCTACCATGCGGCGCGGGGGCCGCAGCACTGATGTCAGGCGACGCGGATCGCTTTCTGCGCCTGGTCGCGCGCGCGCAGCACCCTTCCCGATCGATCGATCACGAGTGGGGTGTTGCCGAGTTCTGCGATGATGCGCTGCTTCACGGTGCGTTCTGCTACCCGGCGAGCTATGAGCTCGGTCAGTCGAACAACGCCCTCCAGATACTCTACGCGCGGGCGAACCGGATCCCGCAGGTAGCGGCTGAACGGGTCTTCCTGCCCTCCGTTGATCTGCGGACGCTGATGCGCGAGGAGGGGGCAGAGCTCCTGACCTTGGAGACCAACACGGCCGTGCGTGAGCTTGACTTCCTGGGGATCACGCTGCCCTATGAGCTCTCGTATCCGGCTGTCCTCGAGGTCCTGGACCTGGCGGGGCTGCCCCTGCACGGTGCAGATCGGGACAGCTCATATCCCCTGGTGATCGGCGGGGGACCCTGCGTCTACAACCCCGAACCGCTGGCGCCCTTCTTCGACGCCTTCTTCATCGGCGAGGCCGAGGAGGCGCTCGCTGAGATCTTATCGGTGCTGTGCGAGCTGAAGGACCGTCAGGCGTCGCGTGCTGAGCAGTTGCAGCGGCTGGGGGATCTGCCCGGTATCTACCTCCCCGCCAACGGGGCGCAGCGCGCTGTCAAGCGGGTCGTCGCCAGAGGCTTCGCCACAGATCCCGCGCCCTGTTCTTCGATCGTCCCTTATAGCGAGGTGATCCATGATCGTCTGGCGGTCGAGATCGCGCGCGGCTGCTCACGCGGCTGTCGCTTCTGCCAGGCGGGTACGAGCTATCGACCGGTCAGAGAGCGCCCAGCATCAGACCTGCTCCGTGAGATCATCACCGGTCTTGAGCAGACGGGCTACGATGAGGTGTCGCTGACCTCACTTTCTGCGACGGACTATTCTCAGCTGCAGGACTTGCTGCGCCGGCTTGCGGCACGGCTTGCCGGCACGGGGGTATCGGTGTCCCTTCCCAGCCTGCGCGTCGACGCCTTTTCGGTCGAAGCCGCGCGTCAGCTCAGCGAGGGCGCCAAGAAGAGCGGCCTGACCTTCGCGCCGGAAGCCGGCAGTCAGCGCCTGCGCGACGTCATCAACAAGAACGTGACCGACGAGCAGCTCCTCGAGGTCATCAGGGTCGCGGCCGCCGGCGGCTGGCGCCGGGTCAAGCTCTACTTCATGATAGGTCTTCCGACCGAGACCGACGAGGACGTCTGCGCCATCGCCGAGCTCGTGGGCCGGGCCCAGGACCTGCTGAAGTCAGAGTTCGACCACCGGGTCGCGTATGCGTTCCAGATCACCGTGAGTGTGGCGGGCTTCGTCCCGAAACCCCATACTCCCTTCCAGTGGGAGGCGCAGGACAGCCTTCAGGAGCTTCAGCGTAAGCAGCAGCTGCTCAAGCGAGCGCTCCCACGACGGGGGGTCACCCTGCACTATCATGGGGCGGATACCACCGTCGTCGAAGGCGCTCTGGCCAGGGGGGACCGCAGGGTCGCCGAGGCGCTGGAGCGCGCCTGGGACAGCGGAGCTGCGACCGACGCCTGGGAGGGCGACTTCGAGCTGGAGCGTTGGGAGCAGGCCTTTTCCGAGAGTGGTCTGTCCTTGGAGCAGTACGCCTGCCGGAAGCGCAGCTTCGACGAAGAACTTCCCTGGGGCTTTCTTGCGACAGGCGTCAGCAGCGCCTGGCTGCGCCGGGAGGCAGAGGCTGCGTATGCGGGGCAGACGACCCCTGACTGTACCTTCAGTAGCTGCAGCGCCTGCGGCGCCTGTCAGGAGGCCGGGATCGATCCAGGATCAGTCGCCGGCATGCGCGGGGGTCGGTCCTGATGACCTTCCGTCTGCGCTTCTCGTTCTCTGAGCAGGACCGTGCCGCTCTGCTCTCGCATCTGGAGGTACAGCGCGCCCTGCAGCGGCTGGTGCGGCGCGCGGCCCTGCCCTTCGCTCTGAGCCAGGGCTTCAGCCCCCATATGAAACTTGCGACCGGCCCTGCGCTTCCGGTCGGCGTGGCCTCGCTCAAAGAGTACGCCGAAGTCGAACTGGACCGCTTCGTGAAGCCGGCGGAGGCCCTGGCGCGCCTGCAGCACGCTGCCCCTCCGCTGCTTCCCGTGCTCGACTGCGCCTATGTGGCGCCCACAGAACCGTCCCTGGACAGCTGGTTCAACCGTCAGGCCTGTGAGTTCACGACCTGCGCGAAGCAGGAGGAACTCCGGCAACACTTCGAGTCCGTCTGCGCAGGCCCGGAGCTCGAGGTCGTGCGCAAAGGCAAAGTGAAGCGCTATCTTCCGTCGGAGTTCGTGGTCGGCCCGGTCGTCTTGACCGGCGAGGCTGAGCGTACGACAGCCCGCTTCGTGTTGCGCATGAAGAGCACGGGCTCCCTGCGCGCAGACCTGTTCGCTGCCGCGCTCCTGCGGCCCTTCAAGATCACGCCGTATGAGGCAGGACTCTGTCGGGTCGATCTGTATCACGAGGAGGACTGATGGGACAGCGGAGGTACGAGCGCCACTGGGTCTTCGACCGGGATCAGACCCGTGACCGGGTAGCGCTGCTCGAAGATGGTCGTTTGGTCGAGTACTATGAGGAGGATCGTGACCTTCAGGTCCGTCCGGGGGCGCTCTTCTCCGGTATCGTCCGGGATGTCGTTCCCGCGGTCTCGGCGGTGTTCGTGGAGATCCTTCCCGGGGTGAAGGCCTTCCTCCAGCTCGAGGACAGCATGCACCTGCCACGTTCGGGTGAATGTCTGCTCCTGCAGGTCATCCGCAGCGCGCGAGCTGACAAAGCCGCCCAGCTGAGCTGCGAGATCTCTTTGGCGGGAAGACAGGTGGTGCTCATCACCGGCGCAGAACACATCGGGGTCTCGAAGAAGATCCTCGATGAAGGACGGCGCAAGGATCTGCGCACAGCTGTCGCTGCGTGCCTCGAGGGACTCAGGCAAGAGCGGGAGGGGGACCAGATAGGAGCGATCGTACGGTCCCGGGCGGCAGACCGCCCCTCAGAGACGCTGTGTGCAGAGCTGGGGCATCTGGCGACGACCTGGGATCATATCCAGGAGAAGTTCAGGAGCTGCAACTGCCCTGCGCTGATCTTCACGGAGCTGTCGCCCCCTCTGAGGATGATGCGCGACCGGGTCGTCACCGGAGACATCGTGACGGTCTGTGGTGAAAGACTCTATGAAGAAGTACGGGCGACTCTCACGGACCAGGACGTCATCGACCTGCAACGCTCTGATGATGATTGTTCGACCATCCTTGAGCGCCTGGGTGTCGAGGCTCAGCTGCAGGAGTCCCGTCAGCGCCGGATGCTTTTACCCGGCGGCGGCAGCATCGTCATCGATCATGCCGAAGCCCTGACCGCGATCGACGTCAACAGCGGCGCCGCCGCAGGCGCGGCGAGTCTCGAGGTGACCGCTGTTCAGACGAACCAGGCGGCGGCTATCATAGCAGCTCAACAGATCCGCCTGCGCAATCTCAGCGGTATCATCATCATCGATTTCATCGAGATGCAGGAGGCTGACCATCGCGCCGACCTCATGCATATCTTCTCTCAGGTCCTTGCGCGCGATCCGGCCCGGATCCGCCTGCTGCCACTCGATGAGTTGGGCCTGGCGAAACTCACACGGAAGCAACAATAGCCACGCCGGCTGCGGTGAGCTCCTGTTCCATGTCCGCTTCAGACTCAGCCGCCACAGAGGCCGTCAGATCACGCAGTACGCTGGTCCGCGCATCCGGAAAGAGCCTCTTCGCGTCCAGGGCCGTCTGACCGACGCAGAAGTCGAAGGCAAGCCCGCAGACCTCGATGGTGTCAAGGTCGTCAGCGCGCAGAAGCCTTTCAAGCTCCTCGTTCGAGAACCCGCTGTAGCTGTCGCTGTCCGGCTCGGCGCCCTTGGAGACGATCGGTACACCGCGCTTCTCGAAGGTCGAGGCAAGCGGCTCGGCGAACTCCGCCCCGAAAGTTCCCGCGACACAGTGAGAGGGCCAGGTATCGAAGTGCGAGGTCTCGGCCGGATGCCAGTCGCGGGTGGCGACGATCAGCGCGTAGTCACCTACGGACTTCTGGAGCAGCTCGTCGATGCGCCGCGCGACCTGGCGGCCGCCGTCGACGGCGAGCGCGCCGCCCTCGCAGAAGTCGTTCTGTACATCAACGATGATCAGGGCACAGCGCTCCTTCATCGGATCTCCTCTCAGCAGGTGACAAGTCAAGGCATTCAGCGTATCGTAACGCTGGCGACGCTGGCAAGTTTGACGCTGCGGGGCCGTATTTGTTAACATTGATGATTGCGAATCTTAATTCTGAAAGGCACAACATGTATGCGATCGTTGCCACCGGCGGCAAACAGTACAAGGTAGAAGAGGGCGACGTCTTGGAGGTCGAGAAGATCGAAGGCGAGGCCGGTACGGTCGTCGAACTTCCGCTTGTCATGATCGCGGGTGATAAGGCCGTCGTCACCGATGCGAAGAAGCTCGGACACGCGACCGCGACCGCAGAGATCGTCGATCAGTTCAAGGACAAGAAGGTCGTCATCTTCAAGTTCAAGAAGCGCAAAGGGTATAAACGTACGCGTGGGCATCGTCAGAACCTGACCCGCCTGCGCATCACGAAGTTGAGCGAGGCGTAGGGCTATGGCACACAAAAAAGGTCTGGGATCGACCCGAAACGGACGCGACTCTGAGGCGAAGCGCCTGGGGGTGAAGCGTTTCTCCGGAGAGCAGGTCTCGACCGGCACGATCATCGTGCGTCAGCGCGGTACGCATATCCACCCGGGGAACCTGGTCGGTCGCGGGGGCGACGACACGCTGTTCGCGCTTGCAGACGGGACCGTCGAGTTCACGCGTGGCAAGAAGCGTTTGGTCCATGTGCGACCGCTGGAGACGGTATAGCGACGGGGCTTGATGCACCAGCGTCAGTAAGATACGAGTAGAAAGCCCCTCCTGTGAGGGGCTTTCTTGTCAAGAAAGCGGGCGATGAGCGATACCTCGGGTAATATGTTCCTCGATCAGGTGAGCGTCTACGTCAAGAGCGGTGACGGGGGCGCTGGCTGCATGTCGTTTCGTCGCGAGGCTCATGTGCCCAAGGGCGGCCCTGACGGCGGCGACGGCGGCAAGGGCGGAGACGTCATCCTGCGCGCCGAGCCCCAGGTGGCCTCGCTCATCGACTATCGCTTCAAGCATCATTTCTCAGCCGAGCGGGGCGCCCATGGCAAGGGGTCTAAGCTCAGTGGAGCGCGCGGCGCCGACCTGATCCTGCCCGTACCGGTCGGCACGGTCGTGCGCGATCTTCAGACCGGCGAGTTCTACGGCGACCTCGACGAGCCGGGCGCCGAGCTCTGTGTGGCCGAGGGCGGCCATGGCGGCCTGGGTAACCCTCACTTCGTGACCAGCACGCGGCGCGCTCCCGCTTTCGCCCAGCTCGGGGAGCCGGGTGAGGAACGCGCGCTGACCCTGGAGCTGAAGCTTCTGGCCGATGTCGCGCTGGTCGGCATGCCGAGCGTCGGCAAGAGTTCGCTCATCGCGCGGATGTCGGCGGCTCGTCCCAAGATCGCCGACTATCCCTTCACGACCCTGGTCCCCAACCTGGGCGTTGTGCGCGCGGGAGGCGGGAGTTTCGTGGTCGCCGATGTCCCGGGGCTCATCGAGGGCGCCCATGAAGGCAAGGGCCTCGGGCATGCCTTCCTGCGCCATATCGAGCGCTCTGCGCTGATCGCCCAGGTCGTCGACTTAAGCGGCGGTTTTGAGGAGCGCGACCCCGTCGTCGAGTTCGAGACGATCCGCGGCGAGCTTCTGGCCCATGCCGATGAGCTGGGACAGCGGCCCTTCGTCATCGTCGGCAACAAGAGCGACGTGGAGGGCGCTTCTGAGCGCTCTGCGCAGCTTGCCGACTACGCCTCTGGCCGTGAGATCGACTACTTCGAGGTATCTGCCGTGACCGGTGCAGGGATCAGCTCTCTGGAACGTGCGCTTGCGACGAAGGTGGCCGAACTGCGACAGCAGCACGCCTCGGTCGAAGCCCCCCCGAAACGCTTCATCTATCGCCCGGACAGCTCGGCGCCCTCGGCCTACCACGTCAGCAAGCTCGGCGAGCATCTCTATTCCGTAACAGGACGGGGTATCGAGCGTCTGGTGCTGCAGACGGAGTGGGACAATGAAGAGGCGATCGTGTATCTGCAGGGTCGCCTCATCAAACTGGGCGTCGAGGAAGCATTGCTTGGCGCTGGCGCCCGGGATGGAGATACGGTGCGGATACTGGGACGTGAGTTCGAACTTGACACGGGGCTGGCCCCGGAAGGAGACAGAAGCGATGCCTGACGATATGGCGACAGCCGTCTGCCGCAACCCACGGACCATCGTGGTCAAAGTCGGCAGCAACACCCTGACCGACGAGCGTGGCGCGCTGAACCGCCGCTATATCGCGAGTCTTGCCGATCAGATCGCGGATCTGATGAACGACGAGGTGCGGGTCATCCTGGTGACGAGCGCAGCGATCGCTGCGGGCATCGAGATCCTGGGCTGGAAGACGCGTCCGAGCGACATCGACAGCCTGCAGGCGGCGGCAAGCATCGGCCAGGCGGCTCTTCTTGACGCCTATGCGGCTGAGTTCGGGCGTCGCGGGATCCCCGTCGGCCAGATACTTCTGACGCGCTATGATCTCGAACATGAGAAGAGCTACGCCAACGCGCGCAACGCCTTCGAGAGGCTGATGGAGCTGGGCGCACTCCCGCTGGTCAACGAGAACGACGCGACGGCGGTCGATGAGATCCGCTACGGCGACAACGACACGCTGGCTGCGCTGGTGGGAAAGATGATCGCGGCCGAGCGCGTGATCTTTCTGACCGATGTCGACGGTCTCTACGACGCGAACCCGGCCCGCGACCCTCAGGCTCGGCGCATCGCGTCCCTGGATCATGTTGACGAGGAGCTCCTGGCCGCAGCCCCCGAGGGTGAGTCCGGCAGCGCGATCGGCAGCGGGGGGATGCGCACGAAGGTCCAGGCGGCTGCGATGCTTCTGGACTGCGGGATCGAGACGGTCATCTGCGACGGCAGACGGGGAAACATCGTTCGAGACTGCCTGGGAGCATCGGTTCCCGGTACGGTCTTCAGTCATAAGGAGGACGAATGAGCACAACACCAACACAGGCGGTCGAGCAGTGGGCAGGCAAGGCGCACAGGGCGGCTGAAGAGCTCGGGGTCTCAACCGAAGCGCAGCGCAACGCCGCCCTGGAGGCGATGGCAGAGGCGCTGGGCGTCCATGAGCCTGAGATACTTGCCGCCAACGCCCGTGACGTCGAGGCCGCGCGCGCGGCCGGCACCAACGAAGGTCTCATCGATCGCCTGATCCTGGACCCGGGACGCCTTGCGGCTTGCGCCGACGCGCTGCGACAGCTGCGTGAGTTCCCCGATGTCTTAGGCGAGGTCATGGATGCGCGCACGATCTCCGGCGGCGTCGAGATGAAGCAGATCCGGGTGCCGCTGGGGGTCGTCGGGATGATCTATGAGGCCCGTCCGAACGTGACCGTCGACTCAGCGGGCATTGCGATCAAGACCGGCAACGCGATCCTGCTCAGGGGTGGCTCGCTTGCGCAGCACTCCAACGAGGCGCTCATCGCGGTCCTGCGCGACGCGGTGGCGAGCACCGGGCTTCCGGCCGACTCCATCTGCGGTATCGATGCGACGACGCGGGAGACCTCGACGGCGCTCATGGAGGCGCGCGGACTCATCGACGTGCTCATCCCGCGCGGGGGCGCCGGACTCATCGCAAGCGTGGTCGAGCACAGCAAGGTCCCGGTCATCGAGACCGGCACGGGCAACTGCCACGTCTACATCGAGAAGACGGCCGACGTTGACATGGCGCAGGCCATCGTCGTCAACGCGAAGTGTCAGCGTCCAAGCGTCTGTAACGCGGCCGAGTCGCTGGTGATCGACCGCGACGCTCTGCAGAAGGTCCTTCCGCCGGTCGTGCGCGCGCTGCATGACCGGGGGGTCAGGATCGTCGCTGACGACGAGAGCTATCCGGTCTGCGCCCGCGCCCTCGGGGAAGGCGCCGACGGCAGCGTGCTGGTCGATCTCGAGCATGCAAGCGTTGAGGACTTCGCCACCGAGTACCTCGATCTGGCGATCAGCATCAAGGTGGTCGCCGACTACCGTGAGGCGGTAGCGCATATCAACCGCTATGGGACGCATCATTCTGAGGCGATCATCACGGAGGACACGGCCGCTGCGGACTACTTCCAGGCACGCGTGGATGCGGCCGCCGTCTACGTGAACGCCTCGACGCGCTTCACGGACGGGGGCGAGTTCGGCCTGGGAGCAGAGATCGGGATCTCAACGCAGAAGCTGCATGCACGCGGCCCCATGGGCCTGCGCGCGCTGACCTCGAGCAAGTTCGTACTGAACGGGACGGGTCAGGTGCGCGGCTGATGCCGCCTTCGCGCATCGGCATCCTGGGAGGGACCTTCGACCCGCCGCACCGCGGTCATGTCGACCTGGCACGCGCCGCGCGCGCGGCGGCAGGGCTCGATCGCGTGCTCTTCGTGGTCGCGGCGCGTCCTCCCTTCAAGGACGGCGAGACCCACGCGACAGCAGTCCAGCGCGCGGCGCTGCTTGAGGCCACCCTTGCTGATGCGGCCGATCCCGGTTTCGAGCTCTCGCGCCTGGAACTTGAGCGCTCGGACGTGAGCTACACCATCGACACCGTCGACGCGCTTGCCGAGCGCTATCCCGCCGCGGAGCTCTTCTTCATCGCCGGCAGCGACACGACAGACGAGCTGCCCCAGTGGAAGGACGCTGCGGAGTTGGCCCGGCGCCTCAGCTTCATCGTGAACCTGCGTGCCGGCGAGCCCAGGCCTCAGGCGGCGCCTGCCGGTTTCCGCATCACCTTCATCGAGGGCGACGTGCCCGAGGTCTCCTCCAGCGAGCTGCGCGCGAAGTTGGCGGCGGGGGAGCCGGTGGGCGATATGATATCGCCCGCGACGCTGCGCATGATCGAAGACCGTGGGCTCTATGGGAAGGGGACGGTCCTGTCTGTCCCCTCCCTCGATACTATCGCACAAGTGAATGGCAAGGGGGTCGCTCGCGTACGCGAACGAGCCCCCTTGCCTTCAGAGCAGCAAGTGGATGGGATAGACAGGACCGTCCCCTTCGAGGCGCTGGTCGCGCGCATCACCGAGCAACTGGAGGCGCGCGAGGACGACTACGGCCTGCGTCACAGCCTTGGTTGCGCGGACTGCTGCGCGCAGATGGCGCTCGTCTACGGGCTCGATGAGAGCAGGGCCTATCTGGCCGGACTCCTGCACGACTGGGACCGTTGCGTGCCGAAGCCTGAACTCATCGCGGAAGCGCGAGCCCTCGGTTTCGACATCACGCCCGAGGTCCTGGCCGCGCCCGCGATCCTGCACGCGCACACCGGCGCTGCGGCGGTCGCGGCGGCTTTTCCCGAGATCGCGCGCGAGGCGCCCGAGATCATCACGGCGATCGAGCGCCACACCGTCGGTGTGCCGGACATGGGGCCCCTTGATGAGCTGCTCTACGTCGCCGACATGATCGAGCCGACGCGGCGCAGCCCCAACATCGCAGACCTGCGCGAGATGGTCGGCACGGTCGATCTGGACGCGCTCTTCATGCAGGCCTACCAGCGCTCGATGGCCCACCTCGTGCGGCGGCGCAAGGTCATGCACCCCGACACGATCCGTGTCTGGAACGCTCTGGTGATGCGCGGCGAGATCGGGCAGGATCTGAGGCCAGAGGAGCGCGCCCAGCTCCCGAAGCTGCTCATCGAGATGGACCCCGGCGCGATGCCGGAAGACTTGGAGAACACATGACTGACGGACCACGACCCAGCTCAGAAGAGCTCGTCAAGACGATATTTGCAGCCGCCCTGGACAAGAAGGCGCTTGATGTCGTCTCGCTGTACATGGAACCGCTCATCGGGCTGACGGACTACTTCGTGATCGCGACCGGCGCCAACGACCGCCAGCTTGAGGCCATCGTCGACGAGATCGAGCGGAAGGTCCGCACGATCCACCAGATCCATCCGGTCGCGCGCGAGGGAAAGCGCGCGGACAGCTGGATCGTGCTGGACTTCACGGATGTGGTCGTCCACGTCTTTCTCCAGGAGGCGCGCGACGAGTATCGCCTCGAGAAGCTCTGGAGTGAAGCGCGCCAGATCAGGGCAGAAGATGCCGAAGCCCCTCGATCATAAGCTCGCGCCGACTCTGGCGATGCTCTTCGTGACGCTGGTCTGGGGCGCCACCTTCCTGGTGGTCCAGCGGATACTGACCGTCTATCCGCCCTACCTGTTCCTGGCCTTGCGCTTCGGACTCGCTACGCTCTTCCTGGTCATCATGAGGCCACGGCTCTTCCGCCATATCCGGCGCGAGGATCTGATCTTCGGCATCGTCGCCGGGCTGATACTGGCGGCGGGCTACATCCTGCAGACGATGAGCCTCCTGCCGGCCTCGCTGGGGGGCACGACGGCAGCCCGCTCGGCCTTCATCACGGGGATGTATGTGGTGATCACGCCCATCGCCGCAGCGCTGATCTATCGCAAGCGACCGACGATCGGCGTCGTGATCGGTGCGGTGCTGGTGGTGATCGGGCTCTACTTCATGTCGGGCATCACCTTCGGGGCAGCAAGCATCAACTGGGTGCGCGGCGACACGCTGGTGCTCCTCGCGACCTTCACCTACGCGGCGCACATCCTCTGGCTGGCGCGTCCCGCGCACGGTCATGACACGGTGGCTCTGACCTTCATCCAGATGCTCGTGGTCGCGCTGTCCTGCAGCGTGCTCTCTGTGGCAAGCGGTGAGAAGTGGCATCTTCCGCCGAGTGCGTCCATCTGGCTGGCCATCATCTTCTGTGCGATATTCGCCTCCGCGCTGGCCTTCATGATCGAGACCTGGGTGCTCAAGCGTCTGCCGCCGGCCCGCGTGGCCCTGCTCGAGATCACGGAGTCGTTCTTCGGGGGTGTGGCGGGCTGGCTCTGGCTGCGCCACGCGCCGCTCTTCGAGGTCATCGGCGCGGCCTGCATCCTTGGCGGGATGCTCATCTCTGAGCTGGTCGCGCTCTGGCGCTCAGAGCGTCACAAGACGCCGCTCGAGTTCTTTGGCGAGGTGGGGGAAGGACCGCCGCTTGTGGTCACCGAGTCCAACAACGAGGAGGACCTGCGCCCCGGCATCGAGCCGACGTAGGCTACAGCACCTGGGAGCGGGTTCGCAGCTGTTTTCGGGCGCTTTCTATGACAGCTCTATGGCACAGTGCTGATACCTGTCGCTGCGTTATGTTATTCTAATTTTGTCAAGTTTTGCAGTTAGCCAGAGGCTTTGCCTCGACTGATGTGTATATGCCTGAAAAAGGGCAGCCACATCAGTTGGCATATACATGTTTAACTGTAGAACTTGACAGTCATTGTGGCTGTCCTTTTTTGTGTGAGGATAAAGAACTGGCAGCCACCCGGAATGAAAGACGGGTGATAGCTGCATGCAAGAACCCAATGGTGCCCCAGTTGTCCCAGATGACACAGGTAATAACAATCCAGATAATCCAAAGGACAATAATTCAGAAAAAGGAATGTCACGAAGGTCAGCTCTGATGCTGAAGGTTGCGGCGGCAGCATTAGTAGCCGCAGCACTTGTCGGGGGCGGAGTGGCAGCAGTGGCCTCATTGGGCTCCCAAGGTTCAGATAAACCGCCCGCCGGCCAAGAGCAACTTTCCCCGGAAGAGGCCGCCAATCAGAAACTGC